>CASFKH010000020.1 GCA_949295235.1 uncultured Ureaplasma sp.
AAAAATATTTAATAACTTAATTATGATTTATAAGTTACTAAATATCTAATTTTATCTTGATTTTTGCTTTTTTTCTTGTTGTTTTTTAGCAATTCTTTCTTTTCTTTTTTGTTCTGCTTTTAATTGCTTTGCTAATTGTTTATCATCTTTTTCTTTAATAGGTTTAATTCATTTCATTTCTTTAGCAACATCAATTTCTCTATTAACTACGATTGTTCTTTGGCGATTATTTTTATTAATTTTTTTATAAATTACTTCACATTCAATTCCTCTTTGAGGATCAATTATACCGGTTTTAGCATTTTTTGTGGTAAATAAAACAACATATAGTTCAGGTGGTTTTTTACGTTTTTCAATTTTAATTTTTTCTTTTTCTAATTTGTATTGTTTTGGATTTGAGGTTTTTAATTTTTCAAGTTCTTTTTTTCTTTTTTTCATTTCAGGATTTTTTGGATTAAAAGGATCTGGACGTTTTACAACATATGAGTCAATAATTTCTTTTCCAAATTCATTTGAGTCCCGTAAATGTTTTTTAATGGTAAGTCAAACTTCATCAGCTTCTTCTTTTGATTTTAACCTATTTCCAGATGGATTCTTATTTTTATCATTTCCACCTTTTTTCTTTTTTATTATAAATACCACTACAATGATGATAGGAATTAATAATAACAAAATATATAATAAATTATTATTGTTCATAATACCTCACAAATAATGTAAATATGTTATATTATAATATAAAAAAATGAATATAAATAAAGAGGTTATTATGCGGGTATTATTTATGGGCACACCTGAAATTGGATCATATGTATTAAAAGCATTAGTTGATCTTAATGTAGATATAATAGGTGTAGTTTGTCAACCAGATAAACAAAAAGATAGAAAAAATAATTATGTTTATTCTTCAGTTAAAAAAATGGCATTAGAATACAAATTTAATATTTATCAACCTGATAAAATTAAAGATATTACTAACAAAATTTTTGAACTAAATCCAGATATTATAATCACTTGTGCATATGGTCAATTTTTAAATAATGAAATATTATCTATTCCAAAATATGGTTGTATTAATGTCCATGCTTCATTACTACCAAAGCTAAGAGGTGGTGCACCAATTCATTGAGCTATTATTAATCAAGAAAAAAAGACTGGAGTTTCATTAATGGATATGGTTTCCCAAATGGATGCTGGAGATGTTTATATTCAATATGAATGCAATATTGAAGAAAATGAGACTTATGATAAATTATATTTAAAATTATGTCAACTTGCCTATAGTATTGTATATGATAATTTAAATAAGCTAATTGCAAATAAATTGGTTAAAACAAAACAAGATGAATCAAAAGTTAGTTATGGATACATAATTAAAAAAGAACAAGCAATCATCAATTTTAATCAAAACATTAATGAAGTAGATGCTTGGATTAGAGGTTTAAGTTTTAAACCAACTGCAATTTGAAGATACAAAGATCAAAACATTAAAATAATTGAATGAGAAAAAACAAATATAGTTTCTAAATTTAGTCCAGCTAATATTAGTAGTATTAATAGAACTGGAATTTATATTTGTACAAATGATTATGATATTTTAATAAAAAAGATTCAAATGCCCAATAAAAATCCTTGTTATATTTCAAATATTATCAATGGTAATAATATTTTTGAGGTTTTTAAGAATGAAAATAAGTAAATATATAACTAAATATGACTATATTGCGTATTACACAAAACAACCTTCAATGTGATTTTTTACAAATGCAGAAATTGAAAGTATGTATGAATATGAATTATATTCTAATTTAAAAAAATCAAATACTACTAATATTAATAATTGAAATAATGTTGAAGATGAGAATGATAATATAGAAATTGAACCAATTGATTCATACAATAGATATCGTGAATTATTATCTGAATTTAAAAATGTTGATAAAAATAATTATTTAATAATTGAGGGTCAATTAATTGATCAAATGTCTAAAAAATTCATTGTTGAATATTTTAATGATAATTATAAAAATTTAATTGAAGGAGATTTCAAAATTGTTGATTTTGATCAATTAGATATCAATATTGAAAAAAATATCAATGAAACACAAAAATTAATTTCTAATAATTATTTAATTTTATTTCAACCAGCTTTCATTGACCCCAATTTACAAGCAGTTACCAAATGTGATGCACTTGTAAAAATTGATAATGATATTTTTATTATTGAAACAAAAGCAACTTCTAGTGCGAAATATCATCACATTTTAGATTTACTATTTCAAAAAAAGGTTGTTGAATATTCTTTAAAAAATTATTGTGTAGTTTATCGATTATGTTTAATTGCATATGAAAAATTATATAAAGGTCATGTTTCTTTTATAATAAGTTCAACAATTAATTTGAAAAAATCTATTAATACTTCAAAGTGTAAAGATACATATTCAAAACAATGTATTAAAATTGGAAAGAGCATAAATGATGATGGTAATGAACTTTATATAGATACAATTTTTGATTATTGTTGTGACCTTAAATACGCATCAAATATTAGTCGTATTGATCATAAAGTTTTGAATGTAAAAAATCTATACAATAATTTTGATAATGTTATTAGCGAATTATGAGCCCATAAAAGAAAGGTAGAAAAACAATTAAAACCTCTTCCTTTTAATCCTCATTATAATGATAAAAGTGAATTCAAAAATACTGACATGTGACATCAATTAAGAAAATTATATTATATAAAAGGATATGAAATATTTAAATATTCAGGAAATATTATTGATTTTAGTCCTGAAAATTTAACTAAAATTGCAAAAATTGGACCAAATGTTGAATATGATTTTTGTGAATTTTTGAGATTTAATACAAATTTAGGTGGAGTTGGGGATAAAAACAAAGAAAAATTATTTGATAATGAAGACAAATTTCGTATATGCAAAAAAAATTATTTAAATTTATTATTAAATTTAAAAAATAAAAAAGTATATTTTGATTTTGAATCTATTAATCCTGGAATTCGTGTTATTGATAATTCATTTCCTTTTACTCAAGTGGTAACTCAATGTTCTATAATTGTTGATCATGGCAATGGGATTGAAGATGAAATATGCAAGAATATGATGATAGATCCAAATAATATTGATATTAATTGGTTTAAGTCAATAATAGATTCAATATATCAAAATGAACAATACAGTTATATAGTTTATAATAAAACTTTTGAATCAAATAGATTGAAGGAAATGGCAAATTTTATAAATGAATCTGATTATTATAATAAAGTTGATGTAATAAATAAAAATATGTTTGATTTAGCTGATTTTTTTCGATTAAAATTTTCTGGAGATGTAATTATTGTTAAAGAATTAAATGGTTTCTTTTCAATAAAATGTGTTTTACCATTAGTTGAAAAATATGCACCTGAGATTTTTGAATTAACAAAATGTAAAAATTATAAAACTCTTGAAATTGGAAATGGATTAGTGTGTCAAAGAAACACCTTATCTCGTTTTTATAATTCAATAGATGATCAAGAATGATCAAAGATAGTTGAGAATTCAAAAATATATTGTGAAAATGATGTTAGAGCTATGATTGCAGTTGAGTATTTTATACTAAATTATCTTTCTAATCATGCAACCTTTATTGATTAAGTCAATATTTTGTAATGAAAACAATAGCTGCATAAAACAACAGGCATTGTTTAATTATAATTTTGATTAATAGTAAGTTTAATTTGTGTAGGATGACCATATATATAATTATTAACTTTATAATATCTCAATATATGAATCAGGATTAATGATTAATCTATCAGTTAATTTTTGATCTTTACAAAAATTAAATTTTATTCTATTGAATTACCTATCAAAAAGTGTATACTGGACGGCTATTTGGTGAGGAAACACCAATAGTTGATGTATTATATCCATAAAAAATGTCATATAATGTACTCATTAATTTATCATGGTTACGTAAGATTCTACATTATCTGTATTATTAATGCAATTATCATCACTATCATTAATATTTGGTTAGGTATCAATTATTCTTCATTTGCATTTTTTTGTCTGTATTACTTTTTAAAAATGTATTTGGATGATCAATGAAATTTATTAAACTTGGATCTCCTAAATCAAATGGATTTTCTCTAATTCTATTATTTATTGATTGATTGTAGTGCACTTCCTAAGTCTCTATCGGTTCCTTTATTACTTAGTTTGTTTTAGGAAATATGTTTTGATACCTTTTCATCTATATATCATCACTACTACATCTTACAAATAAATAAAATTAATAAAGGAATGGCAGATGCAATATTAACTCCTAATAATCAAACCCTTATTTAATTTTTTTATTAATATTCTACTTTTCTCAACTTAAAACTAATATTATTTTTAATTTTTTCTCAATACCAATTAATTAGAATGAAAAATATATAAATAAATATTCTTAAATTATTCTTAAAATCTTATAATTTTGCAATATTTTTCAACTTTTAGCATTTATTTATTATGAGGTAAAAGTATGAAAAA
>CASFKH010000021.1 GCA_949295235.1 uncultured Ureaplasma sp.
AATCTTCATCAATAATTTTGTTGTTTGATTTTTCATAAAATCATAAATCAAATTGTTTACCATTTAACAAACTAATATAAAAATTCTTATATGCAGATTTAGTTTTTTTATTATTATATATTTTTGTATTTAAAAATAATTTGACTGAATCTCTTTGAGTAAACCCTTCCATTGGGCAACCACATGGAACTATTGGTAAATCTAAATTTTTAGCAGCTTTTCTAATATCATTTTCTCTTGCTAATATCAAAGGTCTAATAAACATCATTTCACTTCTATCAAGATACATTTTAGGTTTAAATGTTGCAATTCGACCTTCATTAATCATATTCATAAATAAAGTCTCAATTGCATCATCAGCATGATGACCCATAGCAACTTTATTACAATTATGTTTTTTTGCAACTTCAATTAAAATTGATTTTTTCATTTTTGAACACAATGAGCATTGGATTTTATTATTCTTCATATTTTCTTTTAAAATTTCACCCATTTGAGTTTGTTCAACAATAAATTTAATTCCTTTTGATTCTCAAAATTTTATAATTGGTTCATAATCTATTGCACATAAATTCATTTTTAAATGAATTCCAATAATTTCAATATTTCAACCATAATCTTCGTATAATCTTTTTTTATAATATGATAAAGCTAATAATAATGACATTGAATCTTTTCCACCCGATACTCCAACAGCAATTTTGTCATTATTTTCGATCATTTTAAACATTTTATTAGCTTTTATAATATTGCCTAATAAAGTTCTCATAATTAATTCATGAATGATAAAAATTTAACATTTATTATTTTCTTTTTTTGAAAATAAAGCATTGTTCCGAAAACAGGAATTATTGAAACAAAGAATAGACCAACCGAAGCTCCCAATAATGATTTATCTTGAGATAATACTTTATATTCATTTTCATTAAATGAAATAAATAAAGCAATAAATGAAGCAATTACAATTGCAATTACAACAGTATTAAATAAATCAGAATAATTTTTTAATAAATAATTAACTAAAAATATTGAAGCAATAATTCCAGTTAATATTCCAATAAAGGCAATAACAATTACAGGTCATGCTCAATCATTAGAAATACTTGCTATTCCTGAATTATATCCACCAAATCCATACTGTACAGCAATATTAATATCAGTGTTTACTCCTACTACTTTTAACATAAAAGATCCACTAAGCCCAGGAATAAAAGTAGCAAAACCACATAAAAATGCACCAAATAAAATTTGTAAAATATAAGAAGTGTCTAAATTATTTGATGAATATAAATTTAAGACATTAGACATTGGATTAAAATTTGAGTTAATATATGTTTTATATTGATCAAAATTAATTAATCCAACTGGGTAATCATTTCCATTATTCCATGCATATCTTGCAACAAATGATAATCCAAATATTAACAAGAAAACAATTGCAAATATTATTCAATTTATTTTTGGTCTTTCATAACTTGCAAAATGTTGAGAATTAAAAGCTAAATTCGGTCGTTTTGATTTTATTAGAAATAACATTGGAATTGAAAAAGTATTAATTCCTATGAATAAAAAAGAAGCAGCAATTGCATAACCAGCCTTATAAATTTCAGCATAAATAACATAAGAAATAATAAAGATAATTAATGCAGATAAAATAAAAATTCCTAATGAAAGAAAATTTTTAAAATAATTTGATAAAGATGATTTTTTAAACAAATATGATAATCTTGATAATAATTTTTCAAAAGAATTAGAATATCAATTTGAAACTAATGAAACAGAAGAACCATATGGTACTCCTGCAACCCCCATCATTGCACCATGACAAACATCAGAAATTCATGAAGAAGATAATGATGAATTCTTAGGTTTTGTTTCAACTACTTCTTCATTAATATTGTCATTATTTTGGATATTAGATTTTTTGGTTTTATTCATATATATTCTCCAAGCAACTATTATATTTAATTATAATAGATATAATAATTAATTATGACAAATAAATTTAGATTAGACAAATTTTTAGTAGATCAAAAACTTGTTGAAACTAGAAATAAAGCCCAATATTTAATTAAAAATAATATGATTAAAATTAATGGGCAAATTATTGACAAATCAAATTATTTAGTAACCTTAAATGATAAAATTGAAATTATTTCTCAATTAAAATTTGTATCTCGAGCTGGAGAAAAACTGGAGTTTGCAATTCAAAATTTTAAAATAAACCTAGAAAATAAAATTGTATTAGATATTGGGGCCTCAACTGGAGGATTCACTGACTGTTGTTTAAAATATGACGCAAAAAAGGTATATGCACTAGATGTAGGGACTGATCAACTTCATCATACATTAGTTGCAAATCCAAAAGTTATAAATTTAGCAAATACAAATCTAAAAAAAATTCCTGATATATTTAAAAATATTGAAATCGATATAATTGTAGTTGATGTAAGTTTTATAAGCTTAAAAATTGTCTTTGAAACAATTAAGCATATATTTTTAGATCAAAATATCTTAATTTGTTTAATAAAACCACAATTTGAATTAGATAAACAAATAATGTCAAAAAATAAAGGATCTGTAAAACTTAAAATACATCATGATATAGCAATTAAAAAAGTATTAAATTATGCAAAAGAAAATAATTTTAATTTATTAAATATTATTGAATCTCCAATTCTTGGAGCAAAAGGCGAAAATAAGGAATTTTTAGCAGTTTTTAAAAAGTTTTAAATTCTCTAAAATATAATTTTTTCCAATTTCAGTTAATTGTCTACCTTGTTTTGATCTTAAAATTAATTTTGTTCTTAATAAAAAGGGTTCAATTTTATCTTCAATCATTTTTTTATCAATCAAAAGACATTGTGATAATTGATTCAATCCTATTGGAATTTTTAGTTCATCTAAAATTAATAAATATTTAATATCAATTATCTCTAAACCTAATGGATAAATTCCAATTTTTAATAAGCAATTATAAATATCAAATTTGTCCTTTTCAAAATATTTAAAATCAATTACTCTTCGATATATATTAATTGCAATTCTTGGTGTTCCTTTTGAGCATGAGGAAATTAATTTGATTTCATTTTTATTTAATACCATCATATCTGAATTTAAATTAATTCGTTCTAAAATTTGTTCAATTTCATTATTTGAATAATAATCAATTCAAATTTTAATTGGAAAACGATCTATTAAAGGTTGAGGTAAAAAACTTAATTTTGTAGTTGAACCAATTAATGTAAATCTAGGAATTGAAAATCGATTATATTGCGAATTCAATTCTTTACCAATTTTAATATCAATTACATAATCTTCTAATAAACTATAAAAAAGTTCAAATATTTTTAAATCAATATTATGAATTTCATCTATAAATAAAATATCATTTTCATTAATCATTGCAACAATATCTAATAAATCACTATACATTTTTATAGATCCACCCTGCACATAATGGATCTTTCTGTTCATCTCATTTGCAATTATAGTGGCCAAGCTTGTTTTTCCAATACCTGGGTTTCCATAAAAAATAATATGATCTAAATTAGAAGATAATTTTAATGAGTTTTCAATTGCTATTTTTAAAATTAATTTAATATCTTCCTTACCAATAAAGTCATTAAAATTATTTGGTCTTAAATTTGTTACGTTCATTTTTAATATCCATTATAAGCATTGAAAAAACATCATTAAACTGATTTTCAATAATTTCTTTTTTTCGATTTAAAACAATTTTTTTGACAAGTTCTTTTTTATATCCTAATTTTTCTAAATAATTGATTGCATTATTAAGTTTAATTGAATCTTCTTCATTGATTGAATTAATTTCTTTATTTTGATAATGCTTAACAATATTTTTTGCAACATTTTCACTTACTTTAAAATGTTCTTTAATATAGTTTATATCTTCATTAATTGCAATCAATTTAAAATCATTAACACCAGAATTTAAAATTTTTAATGCAATTTTAATTCCAATGCCATTTATATTTATTAAATCTTTAAAATTAATAGCTTCAACTAGATTAAAAAATGCAATCTTAGAATGGATATTTAAACCTTTTGAATTATTAATTTGATAATCAAAATAATAAAAGAAGTAATCATTTCCAATTTTTAGATTTTTATTATTTTCAAGATATAGTTCACAACATCCATTCACATTTTGCAAATATATATTGTTATCATTTTTAAATATTAATTTTCCATAAAAACTATTTATCATACTTTTATCTCCAATTAATATATATGCTAAAAATTTAAAAATTACTACAAATCAAAATTAACTTTTGTTATTTTACATTCAATTAAATCATGAAAAAGTTTTAAAATTGCTCTATCAGTATCATATTCACCAGTCTTTGATAAAAATCTAAATCTATTGGCAACTAATTTTAAAAAATCATAAAAATCAGAAAAATCTTCAATTCCATAATATAACTTTAATTGATTATAAAAGTTCACAAATAAGTAATTAAAACCAAATTTAACAATATCCTCAATTGGTAAAATTTCCTTTTTTATGCAATTAATTAAAGATAATTTATAAGCAGTATTAATATCATTAATATTTTTTATTAAAATACCAGGAGTATCAATTAAATTAAAATTCTCATTTATTGAAACTATTCTTTGATTTTTTGTAACTCCAGGCATATTTTTTACTACTAAATTATTTTTTGCTTTTAAAAAATTTATTAAGCTTGATTTTCCAACATTTGGTAAACCAATAATTAATAATGTAAATTGTGGATTAACTAAACCTTTTGCTTTTAATTTATTTATTTTTTCATTAAATATTTGATAAAAAATATCAATAATTTTTTTTCTATTATTTTTATTTTTAGTATTCGTGATTATTAAATTTGAATTATATTGTTCATTTAATAAACTAAGATCAGATTTTAAAGCAATTTTTAAATAAGGTTTATTAGCAATTATTTTTAATAAATCTGAATTTGAAGAAGAATTAATACATCTTGAATCAACTACTTCAATAATTAGATCAACAATGTTTAATTTATTTTTAATATCATCGGTCGCTTTTTTCATATGACCAGGAAATCAGTTAATTTTATTAATTGATTCCATTTTATTTAACCTGTCTTTCATATATTGTTGTAGGTAATTCTCCATCCACTCCAAATATTGAATAAATAGTAATTAACCCTGATGGTTCAATTTCTCTAATATTTGAGATTAATAAAGGCAGATCAACATAAGAACAAACTGTCTCTAATGCTTCAGAGTTGTTTTCACCAACTAAACTATCACTGTTTATATTTGAAATTGTTAATTTATAAGTTCATTGTTTTTCCAATAATGATAAAACAACATCATTTGCTTTTTTAGAATACAATTGAACTTTGATAATTTTATTTCTAGGAAAGAAATAATTATAAATAACTCCTGATAATGCAGTTGCAATTATTGAGGCAATTAAATTTGGACTAAAAAATGCTTCTAAAATATTATTGACTGTTTTTTGACTAGAATCTGCTTTCATAATTCAACATGTAAAAGAACCTAATATTACTCCAACTATTAAACTTGCAACATTAAAATAAGTTAATAATGTACCAATAGATTTATTTTTATTTTTTGAATAATAAAATCCAAAAACATCTGTTCCCCCAGTTGAAGAACCAAGAATATATAAAATACTATATGTAGTTCCAGAAACTATTGAAAACACTAATCCATATACAAATAATCCAACTACTAATCCATTATCTGAATTTCAAGGTAATAATTGCACACCTTTAATAAAAATTGATCCTTGATAACTAATATTTTCCATATTAGTAAAAATAAAAATTCCATTACCATCATTAATAAAACCTAACCCAAAACCTACTAATTGTGAAAAAGCAATATAAATAATTGTTAATAAGCAAAATTGCTTACTAATTTTAAAATATGCAAATATTAACAATGGAATATTTATTACAAAATATAAACACCAAAATATGACATTGTAAATTGTATTTATTAAAGATTGGGAGTTACCTTCCATACTAATTTTAACAATTTTTGCAATCCCTTGAATAATCCCACTAATTCCTGCAGAATACAATCCAGTATACTGAACTAATAACCAAATTACAACAGAGGATAATATTCCCAATAAACAAACAAATAAAATTTTTAATCATAAATTATTAATTTTATAAAATCATCCTAATCTAATTGTTTTTGCAGAATATTTTATATTTTTAGTTTTAATTGATGTTGCTAATGAACTATTTTTCATTTGTTTATTTAACAAATAAATTTCATTCTTTAATTCTTTAATCTTGTTAATATCTCCATTATTATTTATACATTGTTTTAATTCAGTTGTTTTTTCAATTAGTTTTTGTTTAACAGATGAATTATATGATAAAACATCTAAATTATTCTTTGAAATATTATTAGCTTTTAAATCAATTTGAAATAATTTCTTAGCCTTGTTATTTACTCTAATCATTTTTATAAATATATTATATTAAAATAAAAAAACAATTATAAATA
>CASFKH010000022.1 GCA_949295235.1 uncultured Ureaplasma sp.
AACTATTGAAAATGTAGAAAAAATAGGATTAAATTCATTATTATCTAATTATTTTGGACTAATTTATATGGAAAATATGGATTATGACCAACTTGAAACCATAGTAAATAATATTAATACAAACTATAAATTTAGTTTATTTGGAAATCTTATCTCTAATTTTGATACTGACATATCTATAGATTCATTAAATTTAAATAATTTTAATCCTAGCCTAGGATTATATAATTTAGGTAGCAATAGCGAAAACATTATATATCTAAAATCTATAGAAATTAACTTAGATGCTAACAAAAATAGTATTTCCTTAGATAATAATAATCATCCAGAAATTAGAATATTTGGTAATATTGCAATAACATTATCTAATAATGACATAATTAATCAAAATGTTGTTTTAGTGTGTAAAATTTTAAGACTTTAAATAATATTTATGTTATTTAAAATACGAAAAAATTTCTAAAATTAATTCATATGGTATGGCGCTTGCCATGCCACCTTCTCCGATTTGTTCTGTAGTCTTTTTGTTTTTTAAATTTTTTATTGGTTGTATTTTGTTTACAAAATCTAATCCACCCATTCCTGATTTTACATTTCTAGCTTTTATCATTTTATTCAATGACGAAAGTCCAAGCATTCTAGAATCCAAATCTAATCTTAATTTAACGTTATTATTATCTTTTAGTACATAATATTTAACATTATTTATAGTCTTAATTTCATATGGAGGATCAATTTTACCTTTTTTTAAACCCATATATACATTGCTCATAAAAATAGTAGGTTTTGTTGTTAAAAAACCATATTTACCATAGCTAGCTTCATTAAAAAACATGTTTGAATCAAAGAAATCAGTTCGATTTAAACGGATATATTTTCACATTAAAGAATGTTTGGGATTTTCAATATATCAAAATTTTGGTTTATAAAATTTTATTATATCAATAGTATTATCAATACATTTTTGTCCTAATCTTTTAATAAATAATTGAGTGTCAGCATTTAATCTTTTAGTAAATCCTGATTTTAAAAATTCAAATTCATCAATACTTCTCTCTATTAATCTAGTTTTATCATCATTCAATTTTCAAAAACATGTACCTCCACCTTTCATATTTAATACACAACTAAACGATTGACAAAGAGGACTAGCAACTATTATATCCGGCTTAGGATAAACAGATAACAAGTCAATGACATTATTTTGAGATAAGTCTAATTTAATATGTTTTTTTCTTGTTGGTGTTGTTACATCAAATGTATATATTTCATATTTTGAGTATTTATTTAAAGCATTAAATACACTGTTTTGTCCACCACCAAACAAATCTCATACTATAATTTTTTTCATAAAATTATTTTACATTTTTTTTAAATAAAAGGCAAGTAATTTTTCATCATCTAAAGAGCTTTTACATAAAAAATCTTTAAATTCATTATAACGTGCATACTCCTTATATACATCAATAATTGATTGAAAATAAAATGAAACTATCTTTTCATCTCCAGAATGGATATTATCATGACAATTAGAGCATAATGGTATTAAATTGATATTTTTATTAACAAAATTTCAATCCACTTCTTTAAAATATTTCTTAAAGTAACTCTTTGGAATAAAATGATGAATTTCAATATTACATGTCCGTTTATTAGTAATATATTCTTCAGAAATCATTTCTCAATTATAATATCTAGAACACATACTATTGGTAGATAGGGCACATTTACCCTTAAAAAGATTTAAAATTTCCTCTCTAGTAGTATTAGAAATGGGTTTGAAAATTTCAGTAGACTTAACTAAAGATTCATATCCGGATTTTTTTATAGAATTTATCAAATTTATATATATATTTAAATAATTCTGGATATTTTGTGCATCATTAGAACATAACAAATAAAAGTATGTAGGAATATTTTTATTGCTTCCATAATGTGGAATTATATCTGCATCTGTATATTGAAATTTTAATATATCAAAAAAATCTATAATAATAATACTATTAGATGAAGTGAGAGATTTATTATATAAATAAAAACATTTTGAATGAAATAATAAAAAATACAATTTATTTTTTAATTTAATACCTGAAACTAAAAAGGAGTCTTCTTTGTTTACTGATTTTCTTAAAAAAATATCATTACGTACTCTAGTCTTAGTTACATT
>CASFKH010000023.1 GCA_949295235.1 uncultured Ureaplasma sp.
AAACGTTGTTTTTGACCACCAGATAATTTTTTACCATGTTCTCCAATATGCATAAGTTTATTATCTCCAATAAAGGAGTTTAAATTTACATCACAAAGCACTTTGTCTAAACTTTGTTCATTTGCATCATTATTCGCAATTAATAAATTATTTTTTATAGTATCAGCAAATAATTGAATATTTTGAGGGCAATAAGAAAAAATTTCAGCAATATTTTTTTTAGAAAACTCACATATATCATGTCCACCTATATTAATTTGGTTTAATGAAGAATTAAGTTGCCTAATTAATAAATTTATAAATGTAGATTTTCCAGAATTTGAAATACCAAATAATCCAATTTTTTGACCTGGCATTAAAGTAAACTTATCAACATTTAATTTAAAATTTGAATTATAACTATATGTTAAATTATTTATATTAATAATACAATTATTAATTTGAACATCATGTTTTGGATATTTTATTATTAATTTATAATTTAAAAACTTTAATACTCTTCTTGAACATGAAATACCTTTGTTAATATTAATAATTGCTAATGAACATGAAACCATTGAATTAAGAATTAATCCTATAAATAATAAATAAGATGATAATTGAGCTATCATAGATTTTGGTGTTGATCATGTTGCTAAAACAATTGAGACATCTAAGAAAAAATAAATTGTTGGTAAAATTGCAGATTGAATTAAACCAGTTTTAGTGTATATTTTTTTCATTCCTAAATTTAGGTTTCTAAATTTTTTTGCTTGATATTCTTGTAAATTTAATAATTTTATAGTTTTTTGAGCATAAATATCATGTTCTATAAATTCATTAACAGAATCAAGTATCTTTTGGTTTTTTTCAAACTTTTTAGATGCAAAATATGAAAAAAAGACTGTTATAGCAAACATTACGATAGAGATTGTAATAGTCATCACAGCAATTGATCAAGTTGGAAGATTTGGATAATTAATAACATTTTCAAAATCATTTGAAAATGAAATAATTAAAATTCCTAATATTGATCCAATATATAAAAATATAGTTCTATAAACAATTCTAAATATGAATTCAAATGAGTTTGAAATATATGTTAAATCAACTGTTATTAAATTGCTAATTTGAGTTTTAGATCATATATTTCAATCTTCTTTTGTAAAATTAATTGACTTATTAAAAATTCTAATTCTTAAATTATTCGCTAAATGTGCTGCAAGTTTAGATGAAAAATAAATAGATATAGTGCCTAAAATAAATGAAATCACACTTAAAAAAAGCAATAATGCTAATAAAATTGTGGCTTGTGTATTTGAATTTAGAGATGGAAATAAAGAATTATTATACGAATTATTAGAATCACCTAATTGATTTAAATATCCTAATAAAATTGGAATAGCTATGTATCCAACAATTTGAAGAAGACAAAAAATTGTGTTTAATATCAAATATAATCAATCTTTTTTTTCAAAGGATAATTTTAATAACTTAAACATTTTTTTTATCCCTTCTTGATTCAAGATCAAATAATAAATCTCTATATTCTGCGGCTAGTTCATAATTACGATCATTAGCAGCTTCTAACATTTTAGATTTAATCTCTTCAATTATTTTATTAATATCTTCATTCTTTAAAGATTTATTTTTAGTTTTTGTTTTATTTAATACTTCATCATATAATTGAGATTTAATTGGAGAAATATCATCACTTATAGGTTTAGAAATAGTTTTTGGAATAATATTGTTTTTTCTATTGTATTCCATTTGAATATTTCTACGTCTATTTGTTTCTTCTATTGCTTGCTTCATTGCAGGTGTTATTTCATCACCATACATAATTACTCTTCCATTTGCATTTCTAGCAGCTCTTCCAATAATTTGAATTAATGATTTATAACTTCTAAAAAATCCAGGTTTATCAGCATCTAAAATTATCACTAAACTCACTTCAGGAACATCTAGTCCTTCTCTTAGTAAATTAATTCCAATTAACACATCAAAAATCCCTTTACGAAGATTATTTATAATTTTAGATCTTTCTAAAGTTTTTAATTCATTATGCAAGTATGCTGATTTTATTCCTCTTTGTTGCAAAAAATGAGTTAATTCTTCTGCCATGTTGATTGTCATTACTGTAATAAAGGTTTTTTCATTGTTTTTTATTTGTTCTTGTAAATTTATTAGTATATCCTCTAATTGATTATTTGTTTTCTTAACTTCAATTGTGGGATCTAATAAACCAGTTGGCCTAACAATTTGTTCAGTTATTGTATGATTAGTTAAATCAATTTCATAATCATTTGGAGTTGCTGAAACAAATAAAACCTTATCGATTTTAGATAAAAATTCATCAAATTGAAGTGGTCTATTATCTAATGCACTTGGAAGTCTAAATCCATAATTAACTAATGTTTCTTTTCTTGATCTATCAGTATTATACATCCCTCTTACTTGTGGAAGAGTAATATGTGATTCATCTACAATTAATAATCAATCATTTTCATTTTCATTTTTAAAATAATCAAAAATTGTATATGGAGTAGATCCTGGAATTCTATTTTCTAAATAACGGGCATAATTTTCAATTCCACTACAATAACCAAATTCTACAATTGATTCAAGATCATATTTTGTTCTTTGTTCAATTCGTTGAGCTTCAATTAATTTATTTTCTTTAATAAAAAATTTAACTCTTTCTTCTAAATCAATATTAATATCTTTCAATGCGCGATCTAAATTGTTGCGGTCAAAAATATATTCATTTGCAGTTGTTAAATTAAAATGATTTAAAGATTCTATTTTTTTATTTGTTAATATATCCATTTTGTCAATAGATTCAATTTCATCCCCAAAAAAACATAAACGAATATAATATTCATTTGAATAACCTGGAACTAATTCAATAACATCACCTTTGATTCTAAATTTACCAGAAGATAATTCTATATCATTTCTTTCAAAATTAAGCTTCACTAATGATTGTCTTAATTCTTTTATTGAAATTGTTTGACCAACCTTAATAGTGTTCATATATATTTGAAAATCTTGTTTGGAAACGGAAGGATAAATTGATGCAACAGAAGCTACAACAATTACATCATTTTCACAAACAAGAGAAGTAATTGTAGACAATCTTAACATCTCAATTTCTGCATTAGCTTGAGATGATTTTTCAACATATGTATCACTATGAGGTATGTAAGCTTCAGGTTGATAATAATCAAAGTATGAAACAAAATATTCTACTCTATTGTTTGGAAAAAACTCTTTCAATTCTAAATATATCTGTGCAGCTAAAGTTTTATTATGAACTAAGACTAATGTCTTTTTTTGTAATTGATCAATAACATTAGCAAAAGTAAATGTTTTTCCAGTTCCAGTTGCTCCTAGTAATAATTGTTTTTTTATTCCTTTTTGAAAATTGGACACTAAATTTGGAATAGCTTTAATTTGATCTCCAGAAGGTTCATATTTTGATACTAATTTAAATAACTTCTCCATTATGCAAATACCTTTTTAGAATTATCTAAATTTAGATCAATTTTTAAAATTTCATTTAAATCAGTAAAATTATTTAAAGATTTTTCAGATGTTAACAATGAAAAAATGAATTTTTTATCATTATTATTTAATGTATATTTAAAATATTGTTTATTCAAATCTCTGATTTTAGAAATCATTGATATAGGTTGATCTTTTTGCTCAATTTTAGATTGGTTTGGAGCCAAATTAAGTTGTGATAAGATTTTGCTTACAGAACTATTATTTAACAATTCACCAAATCCAGATACATTTTTTATTACATTATTAGCAATTCTAATTT
>CASFKH010000024.1 GCA_949295235.1 uncultured Ureaplasma sp.
CAAAAATATTGCCTAAAAAAATTGATAATAATGATATTAATAATAATGAAGATCAATTATCATTGTTAAAATAAATATATGAAATTCGATATTACAAAAATTAAAATTTTAACATATTTAAAACCAAGTATTTTTATTGAAAATATATCTAATATACATATTGATAATTTAAAGTTACAAGGTTTTAAAGTTGTAATGTGTGATTTAGACAATACATTAGTTCCACATTTTACAAGAACTCCGACATTACATGTTATCAATTTTATTAATAAAATCCGGGAATTAGGTTTAAAGTTTTTTATTGTTTCAAATAACTCAAAAAAAAGAGTTAAGGAATTTTGTCAAAATTTGGAAATTGATGGTTATATTTATAGCGCAATGAAACCAACATTGTTTAAAATTAAAAAATTTTTTTCCAAAAATAATATTCAATATGAAGATACAATTTTTATTGGTGATCAAGTAATAACTGATATTTGAGTTGCAAATAGATTAAATTGTAAATCAATTTTAACAACTCCATTAGTTGATAGTAACAACAAAAAAGGTAAAATAATCAATTTTATAGATAAATATATCTATAAGTATTTACAAAACAGAAATATAATTAATATTGAGGATGAATTAAAGATTGAAGAATTATATGACATATTGTAATAACAAAAAATGTTTAGGATGTGGAGCATTTTTAACAAATGATCCAAATTTGATTGGCTATGTTAATAAATCACCTGAAAGTGCTAAATTTTGTTATCGTTGTTTTAAATTAAAAAATTATTCTAAAATTGATAATTCAAATCTTAATATTAATGATATAACTCAAGAAATAAAAAATTTAGACTATTCCAAATCAATTTATATATTTCATGTAGTTGATGTTTTGGATTTAGATAATACAGTCTTAAGAGATTTTTTAGATTATCAAAATAAATTAATATTTATAGTTAATAAAATGGATACTTTGCCTAAACAATACAATATTAATTTAACTGCAAGTATGATTTATAAAACAATTGAATCCTTTGGTTATATTAATCCTAAAATTTTATTTACTTCTTCATTTAACAAAAGTTCAATTAAAAAAATTAATAAGATGGTAGTTGAAGTAAATATTAGAAAATTAAAAGCTATTTTTATAGGATGTACAAATGTCGGAAAATCTAGTTTAATAAATCAATTATCAAAGCTTAATAATCAAGAAGAAGAATTAACTGTAAGTCCTTATATTAATACCACAATTTTATTAAAACAAATAAAAATAGGAAAAAATTTTATTATTGATACACCTGGCTTAAATCAACCTAAAAATATTTTAAATTATGTAGATAATGAAAATGTAAAAAAAATAATTAATTTCCGTAATTCATTTTCTATCAATTATTTTATTAATTCTGGTCAAACCATACAAATTGAAAATTTATGTTCAATTGATTATATTGATGGATGTAAATCAACTTTTACATTTTATATATCTAGAGAATTAAAAATTTTTAGAATGAAAACAATTAATTCAATAAAAAATTGAAATTCATCATTACAAAATTCTAAATCTATTAAATATAGAGATGAATTTAAAAATTATAAAGATATTGAATTTGATTTAGATGAATCAAAAAAACATAATTTAGATATTTCTGGATTAGGATTGATAACTATTAATAAAGGTGTGAAAAAAATTAAAATAAAAATTCTTGATGAAGTTGGGGTAAGTGTAACGAAATATGCAATTATCTAAAATATTAATTTTTGGAGGATCGTTTGATCCAATTCATGTTGGACATTTAAATATGTTGAATCACGCAATTGATAAATTAAAACCTGATTATACTTTTATTGTCCCAAATTATTTATCACCAGAAAAAGAATATTGCCATTCAAGTGTTGAACAAAGAATTGAAATGATTAAATTAGCAATTAATGGAATTGATAATATTGAAATCTCTCGTTTTGAAATAGATCAAAATAAATCAGTTAAAACTATTAATACAATTGATCATTTTCATAAATTATATCCTAACTCAATAATATATCTATTAATTGGTAGTGATCAATTGATTAATTTTAATA
>CASFKH010000025.1 GCA_949295235.1 uncultured Ureaplasma sp.
AAAGCAAAAGAATTAGGTATTGAAATAATTTATCATGAATTTTGAAAAAAAGATGAGGTATAAACATGTTTGATAAATTTAAAAAAAAATTAGAAATAAAAAAAATAAATCTTGATATACTAAATTATTATGAAAAACTTGGGTGACAACTTGATAAATATTTTGTTCTAAAAATTCGCTCTTCAAAAAACCCGTATATTCAAAATAAACATGAATCTGAATATATGAAAAAATCTATAAAAATTCTTTATTTATTGAATGAATATATTAAAAAAATACCTCCAAAATTAAAAAATATCCATGAAGTAATAGAACAAATAAAAGAAATTGAACTTATAAAAATAGATGAAAAAAATATAAATATTGATCTAATTGCAAAATTGTTAGCAAGATATTATGTACTAGCTCCATATATTTATGTATGTATAATCTCATCTGAATATATTAAAAATGAAACAATAAGTGTCAAAAAAATATTAAATAGATTAACAAAAAAAGATTTAGTCAGAATTACATTAAAAAGTCCAATAATAATAAACATATGGAAAAATATATGTAATGAACCAGAATTGATTAAAAAATTTGATCCTGAATTTGCAAAAATATTTGATATGTATATTCAAATTAATTAATTTTTAAAATAAAAAACTTGATTGATTCAAGTTTTTATAAATGTACTAATAATGTAAAATTGTTTGACAAATAACAAGTATTGTCAGGTTTGATTATTAATACTGGGCAAGGGAAAACAATATTTAAAGTAGCAGTATTTGTTTGAGAAAATAATTTATAATTAGCAGACGTAATTGTAGCATTTCAATAAACATAATTATTATTGTTAAATGAAGATGAAAATGAAAAGTTTTTATTTATAAATTCATTTAATGAATCATAATTAATTATATATTTGTCAGTTTCTAACTTGTAATTGTTTTGATTACTAACTCATTGTTTAAAGTTGGTTTCAAGACTTCTATCATCAATCAATTGATTTATATATAATTGTGAGACATAAGAAGAATTATTGTAATTATCTACAATTTTTGGATCTTTTAAATCAGTTTCCATTCATTTTATTTTATTTGTTATTGCTTTTGTTGAAATAAAAGAAGATAATAGAGTTTTTAATATTCCGAATGAGTTTCCATAGCATTTTTGTTGAGCGCTAACACGTTTATTAGAATCATTTAAAATACTTGATGCATTAACATTAATTGTATTATTTGTTGAATAGTTTCAATTTAATTCTCCTTTTTTATTTATAACAGGAAATAAATATGAATTTGTTGCACTAAAATTGACTTCAACAGTATTTTGAGGACTTATAACTAAATTAACTGGTAAAGTATTATTTATTAGCATACTTATAACACTATTAATGCTATTAGGTAAATCCAAATTAGATAAATCAATATTAATGTTTTCTTTTGAAATTAATGCTGCAATTGGTAATGTATTAATAGTAATTTTTTGTTTTAAATGAAAACTTCAAGTTGAGTCTTGATTAATATAATTATTATTTGCATCATAACTAAATAAATATTGAGAATTTGTAATTTCAATATTATTAGCAATTGCAGAAGATAAATCAGTAGTTGTACCATCTTCTAATTGTACATCATTGAAAAAAGAGGTAATGATTCTTTGTATTAATTGATATAAATTAATTGTTTCATAATTGTATGTTCCTAATAATTGATTTTTAACACTTTTACGAATTTTGCATGTCATATTAAAGTTAATAGCATTAACTATATTTGATATTAATTGAATTGTAGAATTATCACTTCCAATTATTGCAAATAAAATGTTAAATAATGAATTATTATTACCTTTTGTAAATTCATTAACAAAGAAGTCAAGAACGTGAATATCTTTATAGCTATTAGCTGCTATGTTATTGTCTACACAATTAGGATCATAAGTGTTTGCAAATTCAATTAAATTACTAAAATAATTTAATAATGCATTACCAATTTTACCCACCTTACCTTCTTGCACAGATAAAGTATCAAAAATACTTGGCAATTGAGAAAGTAAACAATCAAAAATATTTGGGTCTTGAGACAAATTTTCTAATAAAGGAGTAATGATATCTAATAATCACCCCAATTGTTTACTTAACACTTTTTCAAGCATTGGAGCTAATGCAACAATATTTGAAACAGTATCTTTCATATCTGAAATATTTTTATTTGAATTTTTAATGTCATATAACATACTTAATAATCCATTTTTTGAAACCGATTCTGGTAATAGATCATTAATTAAGTTAATAATATTATCTAAATTATTAAATAGAAAAGTTGATAAATTTTGGTTTGAAAACAAATCACCAACAACTTCTGCGATTTCCTTATTTTTTGTAAGTGCATAAATCAAATTATATAAATCATTATTAATTGATATTAAAAAATCATAAATTGTTGGGTTATCTGCAATTTTTAATAAAATGTTTTGAACAGATTTAAATGTAGTTGAAAATTTAGTTATTTCATTTTGGATATAATTTTTATTTGCATTTTTTAATTGTTCTGGTAATTCTGGATCAGATAATGATTGACTAAAAGTATCTGTAGTTTGTAATATATTTTTTCCAGGATAAACATTTTGAACAATAGTGGATTGTGAAAATGAATTAGGGAAAATCATTTCATAATTATTAGTTGAACTAAATTCATAACAAATTTCATCATTTAAATATAATTGAACTGATAAATTATTAAAAGCAGAGGTTAAATAACCAGTTTTATTAATTGTAGATTGAGTAGATATTCAAGGAGATATATTTGAATTATTAAATGAAATTATTAAACCAACTGTACCACCAACTGGAACATGAATTTCAGGAATATTAATATTGAAATAAAAATTATCTTTATTAATAACTTCTTCAATTTCATTCATGTTTGAAAACTGTAGTACTAAATTACCATTTAATTCATTATTATTTAATGTTATATCATTACCACAAAAGATATTTAAATCCAAAATATTAGTTCCTGTTCATGAATCAATAATTTTAGCAAATAAATTTTTAGCACAATAATAAAAGTCTTCAATAATATTACCTTTTATACCATTATTGTCATTTAAATTTTTCATAAATTCAGTCTTAACAATTTGCGAATCAATTGCAGATTGAAAAGAAGAAATAATATTCTCTATTGGAACTAAATTATCACTCAATACATTTTGAATATATTTATATTGAGTTGTCTCAATGGTAGGAGTGTTTCAGTTAATTACTCTTTCTCAATCATTAGAAATGTTACCAAGATTTTTAATCGCATCAATTGGAGTGACAGAAGGTACAGAAACTGAAGATGAATAAATATCTAAAATTCCGTATGGAACCTTTTGGTTGGGTAAAAATATATAATATTTTAAAGAATTGTCATCTTGGATTCTATAATCTGAATAAATATAAGCGTTTTCAACATCTAAATTTGAATTGCTGTATGTACTTATTGAAGACAATATTTGATTTGGACTTAAATTTGCAACATCATTTAAACTTTTGTTAAAAAACACAGAATTAGCTTGGATACCATAATAATTTAATGAATTAATATTTGCATCTAAACTATTTAAATTTAGAGCACTAAATTCAACTTGTAATAATTGAACATTGTCATTATTTTTAATAGGAATTGATAAAATATTATTTTCAAATTTAATATTTTTGATATTAAAAATAATGTCATTATTAAATAAGTTAGGTGCACATTTTACTAGCTTAGTTTTAATATTCTCTAATTTATTAAATGATTGAATTGAAGAAGCAAGTTGTTGAATAGCAATATAAATATTATATCAATCAAAAAATTCTGAACTTGTAGAAAAAATTTGAGAGTTTTGATCATATTCATAATTGTTATATTCATTACTAGAACATGATGTTAAAAGTGCGGAAGGTATCACTACACTTCCACCTATTAAAATTGAAGAAAATAATAAAGTAACAAGTTTAATTTTTTTCATACTAAAATTTTAAGATAAATTTATAAAAATAAATAGTTTCGTTTTCTAAATTTGGATTAGAACTAAATGTAATTAAAATTGAGTTTGTAATTTCTTGATTATAAATTGCATAATTGTATACTGAATTAGATTGAGAATCTACACAATTCATAAGACTATGAACTTCAGGAAGACTATTAACATAGTTATTTAAACTATTGAAAACATTAATTGAGTTTAAATCTAATATGTCCAGTTTTGTCATATTTGGGAAAAATTTATTTATATCATCAATGTTTAATTCAAAATTAGTTACAATTTGTTTATCAATATTAGGCGACACATTAATATTAAATATAATGTCTGGAAACTCAGATTCATTCAATATTGGAATGTATTGATCATTAATCTTATATATTAATTGATAAACATTTGCAGAAATATATTCTTTTGAATGCAAATAATAAATAGTATTAGGAATATAATAACCATTTGGACTTATATTATTTATATTTTTGGTTCATTCTTGATCAGTGACTAAGTTAGGATTAGTATTTGAAATTGAAGGTAAATCAACTTGGTTGATCACAATTGGTCCTTTGTTTATTAAATCTAAATTTGGTTTTTGCAAATTATTACTTGTAAATACTAATAAGTTATCAATTTCAATTTCAAGTATTTCATTATTATTTTTAAAAGTTGCTAATGCATTAATAAAAATTGGATTACTACTTATAGAATTTAAAGGAATAATTGTTGCAGAAGTTGAACTATTAAACTCAAATCCAGTTTCTTTAATAGAATCACTATTAATTTCATTTAATCCATTTACAAATTCATAAAAATTTCCATTTTGAAAATCATTTTGTCAATCATAAATTGATTTTTGCCACAAAATAGAAGAGACACAATGTTGATTGACAAAATTATCAAAACTTAAATTAATCTTATTTGTATCTTTTTTTACTGCATTTTTCGAATTAGAACATGAAGTTAAAGCAACTGTACTAATTGAACAGATAGAAATAGACAATAATCCTATAAATAATCATTTTTTATTTAATTTCATAATTAACGCACCGAAATAGCTTGAGGAACATTTACCTTCTTAATTTTTCTATATCCATAATAACATGTAATTCCAAATGTTAAACCAACAACTCCTAATACAATTAGGAATATTCAGAATGGAGCAGTAGGAGATACAATAATTTGGAATCCATTAAATATTATCATTGAAGTTAATGATAATCCATCAATTGTAATTGGTATTGATAATCCAATTCCCAAGAACAATACAACTCAATAAACAAACATAAATGAAAATGCATTTTTAACATCTGAAATTCCTAACACTTTCATTAATGATACTAATCTATTAGATTCACTAATAATCATTGTAGCCATTAATGTAATAATTAATATCAATACAGGTATGAAACAAATTGCAATTATCATTTCAATTTTTTCAAAAGTTCCATCAAAAATTGCTCCAACATTCACAATTGTAGTATCAACAGAATTAACTTGAGCAATAAAAGGTTGATCAGTGTCAAATAAATTAACTAAGGATCTTACTCAATCACCAATATTTTGAATACCTTCTACATCATTTGGAGTTATTGGAGTGTCTCCATGGTTAGTATACATTGGAATATTTATATTAGGATCAATATTAGTAATGTTAATTACATTATTGTTATCTTCATAATCTACAAAATTTGTAATATGTGTCAATTCTGGTAATAGAGATCAATTATTTTTTATAAGAGATTTTAATTCTCCACCAGAAACATTTGTAGGTCCTGTACCAATATTTGTATTTCATAAACCTTTAGAAGTAGTTAATCCACTTGGAGAATAAATTCCACCATAATTGTAAAATAATTTTGGAATTTCTTGATTTGTAAACACACCATTAAAAGGAATGTAGCCAAATCCAGGGTTATATGGACCATTTCATGATGAACCAGGATTATTGAAAGTTTGATATCCTAATATTTTATTAGCAATTTCTTGAGATGTATAATATTGCTTTCCAGATTTCGAAGAAGTTATTCCTACAATTTTAAATTTAACATTATTAAATGGATCTATACCAATATTTCTTCGATTAAATCTATCATAAATATTATTTGCATTTACACTTAATATATCACCAACATCAAAACCATTTAATTTATGAACAACTTCATTAATAATAATTGGATAATAATTATCAACTGTATTTTCAAACAATAAATCATTTATTATATTATCATTTGAATCATATAATTCAATATAATTTGAGTTTTGTTTAATTCCGCTAATATTAATTGATGAATTATTTTTACCTTGATTAATAATATCTCCATCAATATATGTATAAGTTTCATCATCCGCACTAACAGGAACTGCACCATAACCAACTTTATAACTAAATTCTGGTATAACTTGGTTTGATTTTCCTAAATTTGGATTATCACTATAAAAATATTTATATCAATATTGAAATAATGGGTTTTGAGAATTTGTTATGATTTGAACAATTAATTGAATTACTTTTGGTTTAACTGTATATGTTGGAGCAGCATTAATTCCATTGGGATTGATTTTTCATTCATATTTATTAGTTGAATAATCTAGTTCTTTAATAAAAATTCACGCATCCTTATTAATATCAGTCAAATAATTATCTGAAATATCTGAGCCATCTAAAGTAAAAGGTTGTTCATTAACATTTGGTAAATATGTTGAATAAAATATTGGTTGACCATTATATTGACTATCCACATTATCCAATAACGGTGATGAACCACCATTAATAGCAATTTTGTTTTGCTCTTGCAATCAATAATAAAACTCACAATTAGTTGTTAATTGTTTATCAAATAAATCTAATGCTAAATTTAAAATATTATTTGGAATCAATCCCTTTGCAATATCTCAAGGGTTTACAATAGCTCCACCAATGTTTAAGTTTATATCTAAAATTGGTTTTATAAATACTTTATTATTGAAAAAATTTATATTGTTTGTTAATTGAGTGGCCAAATCAGTATATGGTAAATATAATGAAGTGAAATATGAATTACTATTGTATGGATCGGCAAATGCATTCGCATATTCACTGCCACTATAGAAACTACCTTGTGGTGCATCTAAAGGAGTATCATAATTTCCTTCATATCAACTTGATGAAGAATAATAATTGTATATTCCTTTTTGTGTAGTACCAATTTGTTCATATGGTATTGGTGAATAATAACCAGCATTAATTGTAGGGGAATACAAATTGAATGCATAAGTATAATTTTTATTTCTATCAGTATAGCTTTGAGCTGCGCTGAATTGATGGTATGTTCCAACAGTATATGAAATTAATGTAGAAAATAACATAACAATTAAAGTTAATATTACAAATCTTACAATATTTCCCATCATATATGTTAATCTGAATGAACCAAATGCACCAAATAATGATGCTAATTTTTTGGTATGGATAATTAATCAATTCATTCTAAATTCACTTGATGAATTTAAGATATCTTGAGTTTTCTTTCTTAATGTTCATAAAATTATACAAATAATTAATACATATAAAACTATAAAGATTATAAATATAATCACAAAGAAATATCATCACTCAAACCTTGAATTAGGAATTGCCAAGGTTCAATACTGTGATATTAAATCATTTAATGGATTAACTAAAACAACACTTAAAACATATGAAATAATTCCACAGATGATAGCAGGAATTAAAGCAAAAGGAAAGAATGATAAAGCTAATATAGGCTTTTTAATACCATTTGCGATTCCGATACCAAATACAATTTTATTTTGTTTTATAATTGAACGAATTAATGTTGAGATAAAAAATAATGATAAAAATCCAATTAAAACACCAATGATAATACCAACAATTAAAATTACATTTTGTAAATTAGATAAAAAATATGCTCTTAAATAAATTATATTATTAGGTTGATTTGAATCATTTAAATAATAAGCAGTATTATAACCGTAAGTACTTATTGTATAATCAACTATTTTATTGAATAAATTTATATTCTCTTCTTGACTATTATCGGGAGGATATCTAACTGAATAATATATGCTAGAATTAGTACTAGTTCCATCTATTGATCTATTATAACCAGATTCATTTACATATAATACTCCAGAATTATTATTATCAACTAAAATATTAGTTGAATTTAAAATAGGATGAATCATATCTGGAGTTATCCCTTCATCAACAATAATAAATGGACTTCCATTAACATAAACCTTATAATCATCAGGAACTGATTCGAATCAATTCAAAAATGAAGATTGAGGTTCAAAACGATTTGTTTCAGGATTAAATACATTTATTAATGTACTTGGATTTAAATTAGAATCATTAATATCATAGTTTATAAATGGTAATTGTAAAGCATCAGATATTGTTCTTGTAGGTATGCTTTTTTTGTTATTTGAATTGAAATAATTATTCGATACGATACAAAAATATGATGTCGGATCATAAATTTTTATTTGAAAGGGAATAGTAGCCGTATTACCTAATAATGGTACAGTTTGACCACAATCTATGTTAAAGCCAAAACCATTAAATGAAATAGTTGAAAAAACCATTAATTCTCTTAATTTATATCAATATGAATTAGTGTTTAATTGTGTAGGACTCAAGTAAATATTATAATAATTATTATATTCTTCTTCATTTGATGGAATTTGAACTAATTTTTCAATTAT
>CASFKH010000026.1 GCA_949295235.1 uncultured Ureaplasma sp.
TAAAAATAATTCAAAAAAATTTAAAGATTATGATCTAAAAAAATACATTGATTATGTCCATAAATTTATAATAGAAAATCAATTAGATAATATTATCTTAATTGGTCATTCAATGGGTGGAGGAATTTGTTTATTTTTAACAAAACTATTAAAAACTAAAATTAAAAAAATTATTTTAGTTTCCTCAATCAATATTTCAATTTTTAAAAGTAAGATTGGATTAGCATTTTTAAATTATGTAAACTTTAATAATTCTAAAGGAATTCAAAAATTAGAAACAATTATAAAAGATAATGTTAATTATCAATTAGAAGAAAAAGATAAAATTATTAATGAATACATTAATTATGAAATTAATCGATTTCTTGATAACAAAGCAAAATATTTATATTTAGGTTCGCAATTAATTGATCCTCATTTATATTCTAAGATTGATAAAATTTTAAAAAATCTTAAAATTCCAACTTTGTTTTTAATAGGAAAATATGATAAAGTAATTCCCTATATTCATACAATAAAATATTTAAGACAAATAAAAAACCCGCATATAATTATCAAAACAATTGATAATGCGAGTCATATTTGTTTTGTCGACAATTTTGAGGATTACAATTATTACTTATGATGATTTATTAATTTGTAATTAATTTAACAATTATATTTTTATCAATTTCATCTCTTAATAATTCTTGAATCCCATCTTGATAAGTAGTATCAATAGAATTACATGATACACAAGCACCAGACAACCGAATTGTCACGACGTTATCCTTAAAGTCAATGAATTCAAAATCTCCACCATCTTGTTGGATATAAATTTTTAATGTATCAAGTATTTCAATGATCTCATCTTTTTTCGACATTTTAACTATTCTTCACTAATTGGTTCAATTTTTTGAATTTCATCAATTTGAACTGAATCAGAAGATTTCTTCTTAAAACCACCGTTACTGAAGAATGAATAATAAATTCCCATTCCTAATGCAATTGCAAATAAAAAAAAGAATAATACAGAAAAACCAATAGGAAATAAATCAGTATCTCTTTGGGTTTTATCTGCAGCAGCAGCGAATATACTTCCTACAATTAAAAAAATTATAGAAGAAGAATATCAAGCAATTAATTTTCAAATTTTTTTATTTTTCATATTATAACCTCTTATATAATAAATACCTTTTTTATTATAGTACAAAATTATATAAAAACAATATCCATTTAAATGAATATTGTTTTTTTTTTTTTTACCCCAAGAAAAAGAATTAAGCTACAATTGTAGTTCCAACTTTTCCTTCAAGTGCTTTTTCAATATCTTTTAAATCAGCAATAATTGCTTTTTTACCAGGTTTACCTTTTACAAAGTTAATAGCAGCTTGAACTTTTGGCAACATACTACCAGGTGCAAATTGATTTTGAGAAATATATTCTTCCATTTCAGATACACTTGCAACTTCAAGTCCTTTTTGATCAGGTTTACCTCAGTTAACATAAACATGATCAACAGCAGTTAAAATTACAAAGACATCAGCATCAATTTTATCTGCGATTTTAGCACATGTAAAATCTTTATCAATTACACCATCTAAACCTTTTATAACCCCATTTTCATTGATAGCAGGAATTCCACCACCACCACCAACAATTGCAATTGTGCCATTATCAATAGATTGTTTAATTGCACCAATTCCTAAAAAGTCAATTGGTTTTGGACTAGGAACAACAACTCTATATCCACGACCAGCATCTTCAACAATTTTAGAATTTGGATTTGAATTTTTAGCTTCTTCTAAAGTTGCATAAAATGGTCCAACAGGTTTTGTAGGATTGTTAAATGCAGGATCTTTAGCATCAACAAAAGTTATTGTTTCAAAATAAGCAACATTCTTATTAACATTTAATTTATTTAATTCAGTTTGAATTGCAGCAAGCATATGATAACCTATATAACCTTGACTCATTCCACCAGCTTCTGCAAATGGAATTATAGGAGTTTTTGGATTAACTTTACGAGCATCACTAAATGAATTAAATATCATTCCAACTTGAGGACCATTTCCGTGTCCGATTACAACAGTATGACCAAGTTTAGCTAATGTAGCAACTTTTTCAGCAGGAACTTTAACTAATTCTTTTTGTTCAGCTGGGTTATCACCTAATGCATTACCACCTAATGCGATTACGATTTTCATATATCACCTACAAAATTATTTTAATAATTCTTGAATAATTGCAGCAATTGAAGTTCAACGGTTACCAGCTTCAACAAATGATCAATTTCATTTTTCATTAGAGAATACTTCATCAGTTACTTCAATAGCACCATCAGCTACCATTGGGTATTTTTTACCATACATTTCAGCAACTTTTTTACCATATTCTGTATTCATGTCATGGAATGCAGGTAAACAGTGCATAAATATAACATTATCAGCAGCCATTTTCATCATTTTAGCATCTACTTGGAATTCGTGCATTTCTTCTAAACGTTTTCCTCATAAATCAAATGATTCACCTAAAGAAACTCATACGTCAGTTGCGATAACATTAGCATCTTTAGCAGCAACTTTTTTATCTTCAGTAAATGAAATTGAACCACCATTTTTAGCTCATAATTCTTTACAGAATTTTAAGATTTTTGGATTAATTTGTTTTTCATAAGATTTTGGTCCAAACATTACTAAATCCATACCAGCGAATGCACAAGCATACATTCATGAAGCACCCATGTTGTTTTTGTAATCACCACAGAAAACAACTTTTAAACCTTTAAATGAACCAAATGCTTCTTTAATAGTTTGTAAGTCAGCAATTGTTTGAGTTGGGTGTTCTTGATCACATAAACCATTAATTAATGGAATACCTGAATTTTTAGCGTAATCTTGGATTTTTTCATGTCCAAATGTTCTAAATAAAGCAATGTCATACATTTCTGTAAATACATGTGCAGTATCTGCAACTGATTCTTTTGTACCCATATTAGAACCAGTTGGTCCATTGTAGAAATAATTCATTCCTAAATAATGAGCAGCACGGAAAGTTGCGTTTGCAGTACGTGTAGAATTTTTTTCAAAAATTCCAACTATTGCTTTACCTTTACAAGTATCGCTAACTACACCATTTCTATCATTATTTTTAATTCTAATTGATTGATCAACTAAATACATAATTTCTTCAGTTGTGAAGTTCATTAATGTATCAAAGTGACGAGGTTTTTTTAAATTTCAAGCCATAATAATTTTATCCTTTTTTTATATTTATATATAACATGTAAAACTTATATTTTACATATTTTAATTTTAAATCATTTTAATTATTTTTTAACAGATTCTCTATATAAAGGCATAGTCATACAACGAGCAGAACCCATACCTAATGATAGTTGATCTCCATTTCAAGTGTTAACTTTTATTCCAGCTTTCTTTAAAGCTTCATTTGTTTTTCTGTTACGATCATAACCAACAACAACACCTGGTGCAATTGCTACATAGTTTGTTGCATCAAAATTAGTTTCAACATCAATTTCAATTTGAGTTGCACCTTGTCCTGCAACTGGAATTAAAGTAGCTTGTTTTCCAATTACAGAAGATAAAAAGTCAGTTAATGGTTCATTAATTTCTCTTCAAATAATTTCTTCAGCTTTTAAATCAATTTTTCAAATTTTTAATACACTCATCATATTTGTTGA
>CASFKH010000027.1 GCA_949295235.1 uncultured Ureaplasma sp.
TAAATTTATGACTTATTACAATTATCAAAGATTTCATCATTATTCAGAATTAAATCATTTACCAAATTCACAAAGATATTTAATTCCTAAAAATGCAATAGATTCACTTATAATTTTATATAGAAGTGGACTAGTCTAAAAAGATTATGCATTAAACACATTAGATAGCAAATTTGACAACATGCAACTGTAGATATTAAAATCTAATTTAAATAATAAATAATAAAAATATCATAGAAATTATTCTAAACTCACAATGCTATTGATTTAATTGTGACCACTCATTTGAGTGATTTTTTAATTTTAAAATACAATTATTACAATCTAAATTTAATTTGAAAATATTTAAAAAATAAACAAAAATTTTAATGTTAATTGTATATTTATATTTAAATAAAATGAATAATAAACTATTAATTAATTTGTAAATTTATATGTTGTTTAAATAGTAAAAAATAAATGATTTGTTTGTTATAATATTAAAACTACATTAATATAAGAAAGATAAATATGAACTACATTCTTCAAAATTCTGTTCTAGATCCTTCTTGAAGTAATCCTAATTTAAATGTATTTTTTAATATTTTGTTTCTATTAGGTCTTGCAATAGTTGTCCCTGGATTAATTGTTTTATTTATTTCTTTTTTTAAAATTAAATTTTCTAAAAGACTTCAAATTTATTTATCTTCTTTTACAGTTGGATTAATATTAATTTTAGGGACAGTTGGATTAATTGCTGAGGGAATTCATAGTCTTCAAGAACATTTTGCTAGTTTAGATAATATAAGTTATGCTTCTTCAACTGACCAAACCGTAGCAATTGCAGCATCTGGGGTTATTATTGGTTTTGGATTAGTTATTTTAACAAAATGATTGTTATCAAGAAATAAGAAAGAATTACATGAAAATCATCATTCTCATGGACATAGTGAAGCAATTTTTAATGTAGCTGATATTGATAATAAAAAAATAAAATGATTACCTATTATTTTACTTGCTCTTCACAGAAGTGTGGATGGAATTACATTAGGTTTAATGGCCAATACCGAACACAATGATATTCTTGGATTTGAAAACTGAGGAATGCTAATTGTCTTTATAATTCATTTAATACCAACTTCAATAATAATTTATTTAATTCAATTAGATATTCAAAAAAATAATAAGCTAAAAGCTGTTGGTTATACTATTTTATTGTCTTTATTAATGATTCCATTCACTTTTATAGGTGGATATTTATCAAGTATATTTGATGATGCATGATGATTAATGCCATTATTATTCTGTGTTTCTGGTTCATTAATTACATTGATGACAATTATGGAAATTATTCCCGAATTTATTCACCATAGAAATTGCGGAATTAAAGAATGATTAGGAATTATTGCTGTTATTGGTGCAGGTATATTATTAGCTGTAATTTTAATTTCAATTCATAGCCATGGTGAAGAACATACCCATCAATCCGTTGAGCAAATTAACTCTGCTTTATCAATAATAAAATTTTAAAAATACAGCTATTCTAATTATTAATTGTTTATATTTGTGAGGAATATGAATGAATGAAAAATTTAAAAATTTAAATAATAGTCAATATTCTGCAGTTTCTAATCCCATTGAATATGTGATGGTTATGGCCGGTGCTGGCACTGGAAAAACTACAGTTATTACAAATAGAGTATTATATTTAATATTAGAAAAAAATATTGATCCAGATCGCATTTTATGTATTACATTTACAAATAAAACTGCAAGTGAAATGAATGAAAAAATAAAGAAAGTTTTAGGATACCCACTTGACTGAATTGGGACTTTTCATGCAATTTGTATTCGAATATTGCGTCGTGAATTTTATAAATTAAACCGTAAAAATAATTTTAAAATTATTGGCGATGATGAAGAAGCATTAACGATTATCAAAGATATATATGAAACAAATAATTTTGATAAATCAGTTTTAAGTTTTAAAAAAATGTTATATATAATTGATTATTTCAAATCAAATCTTTATGACATATCTAATTTAGAAAATGATTTTAACGTTTTAAATATTTTAGAAATTGTTGGAATAAAACAAATTGAAATGGTTAAAACAGTTTACAAAAATTATTTAAAAAAATTTGAGATGTACAATTATGTTGATTTCAATGATATATTAAATTTCACTAATTTTATACTATCAAATTTCCAAGACTCATTAGAATATTGATCAAATCGATTTGATACTATATTGGTTGATGAATTTCAAGACACTAATGATATACAATATCAATTTTTATCATTAATGTCTTCAAAAAATAAAAATATTTTTGCTGTTGGAGATGAAGACCAAAGTATTTATTCATTTAGAGGATCAAATCCAAAAATTATCCAAAATTTTATTCATTCAAATAAAGATGAGATTAAAGTAATAAAATTAGAAGAAAATTATCGTTCAACCCAACAAATTTTAGATGTTGCAAATTTATTAATAAATAAAAATACTGATCGGAGTGTAAAAAATCTTTATTCTAATTTTTCTTATTCTAAACCTTCTTTTTTTCTTGCCAACTCAGAGGAAGAGGAAGCAAATTTTGTAGTAAGAAAAATTAATTATATTCTAAAAACAGATCCTGATGTTCAATTAAAAGATATTGCTATTTTATATCGAAGCAATTACTTATCACGTGTCTATGAACAGGCATTAGTATCTGAAGGATATAAATATAATCTTTATGGTGGATTTAAATTTTATCAAAGAACAGAAATTAAAGACATATTAGCATATTTAAATGTAATAGATAATAATGATGAATTATCTATAAGAAGAATAATTAATATTCCTCGTAGAAAAATTAGTGATCAAACCGTTAAACATATTTTAGATTATTCAAATGATAACTCCATTTCATTTTATGATGCAATTTGCTTAGTTGATAATATTGATTCATTAAGTACTGTCCAAAAATCATCAGTATGTAATTTTATTAATTTGATTGATTATTTTAAAAATTCTAAATTTGATAGTTTAGTTAATTTATTTGATGAAATAATACAAAAAACAAATTATTTGGACTATGTTGAATCAACTGATCCAAAAAGATTAGACATTGTAACAAAAAATTTAGATGAATTAAGAAATGCAATTGAAAATTATGAAAATAGACATAAAAATGACGCATCATTATCTAATTATTTACAAGAAATAATGTTATATACATTACTTGAAGACAAGCAAAAAAATGATAATGCAATTAATTTAATGACTGTACATACTGCAAAAGGTTTAGAATTCAAATATGTATTTTTAGTATCTTTTTGTGATGGTATATTTCCCTCTATCCACAGTATTGAAGAAAACAATATTAGTGAAGAGAGAAGACTGGCTTACGTAGCAGTGACGAGAGCAAAAAAAGATTTATTTATTTCAGCAAACAATTCTTATAATTTTAGAATACAAAAACCAAAACTACCATCAAGATTTATAAAAGATATTGGAATTGAAAATTTGAATGTCATTAATGACCAAATCCAAACAAAATCTAATCTTGATTTAGAATGATTTGATTCAAATAATAAACCAAAAATTAATTTAGAAGAAAAATACAATCTTGATTCTAAAAATGATTATAAGGTTGGAGATAGAATAATTCATATTAGTTTTGGAGTTGGAACAATTATTGGGATAAACAATGATATTTTAGAAATTGGTTTTAAACCTCCTTTTGGTATTAAAAATATAATTTATAATCATAAATCAATAAAAAGAAAAATAGAGTAATCATGGAAGTAAAAATTTATAATTTATTAAGAAAATTTTCTCTTTTAATTAATCAAAAATCTGATTTTGAAATTTTTAGTTTAAATTCTAAAATATATAATGAATTTTTTCAAAAAATTCCAACTAAAAATTTAAAAAATGCAATTTTTTTTAGAAAAAGACATGATTGTATTGATTATTATGCAATTATTGATGAATTAATAAAGAATAATATTAATATATTAATTGCACAAGAGAATTTTCATGGTTTAAGCTATTCAAAAGTGAATAGCGTAACTGACTTTGACTCAATTGAGGATGGAATTTATAGTTATCCTAAAATTAATTTAAAAAATCTTTTAGATATTGATATGATTGTATATCCACTACAATTGGTTAAAAACAATTATGGATATATTTATAATAAATTTGAATATGAATTTTTAAAAAAATTTAAAGGTCTTAAAATTGGAATAGGATATAAGGAATCGAATTTAAAATCTAAATTCAGTTTAAAAGATTTTAATTTTATTAAATTTGATAAAATTTTATTAGTTTAATATGAATATTTTATTTATAGGTGACATTTTTTCAGATACTGGAATTAGAGCTATAAAAACTGAATTGCCAAGAATAAAAAAAAAGTATAAAATCGACTTTATAATTGCAAATGCAGAAAATGCTTCTAATTGTTGTGGTTTAACAAAATCAACATATCTTGAACTTTTAAATTTAGGAATTGACTTTTTTACAATGGGAAATCATACATGATGTAAAAAAGAAAATTTAGATATTTTAAATAACAAAAATATTGTAAGACCAGCAAACATACCAAACGACCATATTTACAATAAATATGGTAGTGGATCAAGAATAATATATTTAAATGGTATTAGTATTAGAATTACAAATTTATTAGGACTATCAATAAATTTTCATAAGGTTCAAACAAATCCATTTTTATATTTAGAAGATTTATTAAATTATGAAGAAACAACAGATTTTCATATTATTGATTTTCATGCTGAAACTACAAGCGAAAAAAACGCATTATTTTATGCATTTAAGGGCAAGGTTAGCGCAATCTTAGGAACACATACTCATGTTCAAACTGCAGATGAAAGAATCAGAGAAAAAACCGCATATATAACTGATGTTGGTTCAACTGGTTCATCTGGTGGTATTATTGGTGCAAATGGCGTTGAAATTGTTAAAAAATATATGAATAAAGTTGATTCATACTGAATTACTGATCAAGGTGGTTTATATCAATTTTGTGCTGTTATATTAGAGTTAGATACAAAAAACAAAATTGTGAATAACATAAAAAGAATTTTTATTTATGAATAAATTATTTAATTTCTATGAAAATTACTAACCAAAAAGCCTAAGTATTATTCATTACATAATATATAATTGATTTAAAATTATAATATAATATATTAATAAATTATTTAAACATCAAAGGAGTTGGGCAGATGAGTTCAGGTGCGATTGCAGGATTAGCTGTAGGAATGGTAATCGTTGGAGTAATTATTGGAATAGTAGCTGGTTTTTTTATTGCAAAATATATTTTTAAACGTCAATTAAAGAAAAATCCTCCTATTACAAAAGAAACTATCCGTATGATTTATACTCAAGTTGGTAGAAAACCAACTGAAAAACAAATAAACGATATTTATCGTCGTGCTATAAAAGTTAAATAATGATTAAATTTATAAAATCTGCAAATTATGTTGATCAATATTTTGAAGATAAAAGAAACCAATTTTGTTTTGTCGGAAGGTCAAATGTTGGAAAGTCAAGTTTGATAAATGCATTAGCAAATCAAAAAATAGCAAAAACTTCATCCACCCCTGGACATACGAAGTTGGTTAATTTTTTTGATTTTGATAAATATGTTTTAGTTGATTTACCAGGTTATGGATATTCTAAATCTTCACATAAAGATAGTGAAATGATTCAAAATTTGATTAATGAATATTTGTGTTGGTCAAAGAAATTAGTTTGTGTATTTCAACTTTGTAATATTGATATAATTACTCATGAAGATAAACTAATGTCAGCCTATCTAAATGATTTTAAAAAAAATTATAATATTGATCACTTTGTTTTGTTAACAAAATCTGATCGTGTCAATAAATCTCATTTCGATAACAACAAACAAAAAATTGCAAATTTTTTAAATATAACAATTGATAATTTAATTCCAATATCATCAAAAAATAAATCTAATATAACAAAATTAAATTCTATAATTTCAGGAATTAATCAAAAATATAGTAAGAGGTAATTATGAAATATTTAGATGAAAAATATAATCCTAATGAAGTTGAAAAAAATAAATATGATTATTGATTAGAAAAAAAATTATTTTCTCCAAATAACTCTTCAAATGAAACATTTAGTGTTATTTTACCTCCTCCAAATGTTACAGGTAAGCTTCATCTTGGTCATGCATGAGATGTTAGTCTTCAAGATGTAATGGTTAGATACAATATTTTATTAGGTAAAAATGTGCTTTGAGTTCCAGGTACTGACCATGCTGGAATTGCTACACAAACTAAATTTGAAAAAATTTTAAAAGAAGAAGAAGGATTAAAATCTTCAGATTTAGGTAGAGAAAAATTTCTAGAAAAATTATGAACATGAGCTACTAACCAATCAAATTTTATTCATAAGCAATGAAAGAAAATGGGAATTGCATTATCATATGATTATGAAAAATTTACAATGGATAATGATATTAATCAAGCGGTAAATTATGTATTTGTCCAATTATATAATAATAATTTAATATATCGTAGAAAAAAACTAGTTAATTGAGATCCAATTTTAAAAACTGCAATTTCAAATATAGAAGTAATACACAAAGATACAAAATCAAAAATGTATTATATTAAATATTATATTGAAGATAAATCTGAATATGTTTTAGTTGCAACTACTCGTCCTGAAACTATTTTTGGTGATGTTTGTTTAGTCGCAAATCCAAATGACAGTAGATATTTGAAATTTAAAAATAAAAAATTTATAAACCCTATTAATGATAAGTTATTACCCATAATTTATGATGATTATATTGACATGGATTTTGGGACAGGAATAATGAAATGTACCCCCGCTCATGACTTTAACGATAATGAATTAGCAAAACGTCATAATTTAGAGGTTATAAATATTTTCAATCCTAATGCAACTATGATTAGTGATCTAGGTGAATTTGCTAATTTAGATAGATTCGAATGTCGTGATAAAGTCATCAAAAAATTACAATATTTAAACTTAGTTCATCACATTGAAGATATTGAAAATAAAGTTGGATATTCAGAAAGAAGTGATGCAATTGTTGAGCCATATTTGTCATGACAATGATTTATTGATATTAAATCACTATCAGATAAAGTTTTAGAGATGCAAAATGACAACAATGCAAAGGTTAATTTTGTACCAAGTCATTTTAGTAATACTTTAAAGCAATGATTAGAAAACATTGATGATTGATGTATTAGTCGTCAATTGTGATGAGGCCATCAAATTCCGATATGATACAACAAAAATAATGATGAAATATACTGTGATATTACTCCTCCTAAAGATATAAAAAATTGAACTAGAGATGAAGATGTATTAGATACTTGATTTTCTTCTGGACTTTGACCTTTACTTACATTAGGGTGACCATATAAAAATGAATTATTTAACAAATATTTTCCAACAAGTGTATTAGTGACAGGATATGACATTATTTTCTTTTGAGTATCAAGAATGATGATGTTTTCAAAATATTTTACAGGTTTAAAACCTTTCAATAATGTTTTAATTCATGGCTTAATAAGAGATTCGCAAGGAAGAAAAATGTCTAAATCATTAGGAAATGGTATTGATCCAATGGATGTAATTGATTCATATGGTTGTGATTCTTTGCGTTTATTTTTAACAACAACTGCAACTTTAGGGGAGGATTTGAATTTCTCTGAAGAAAAAATAAAAGCAAATTGAAATTTTATAAATAAACTTTGAAATGGTGCACGTTATATTTTAAGTATTGAAAATTCTAATCATTTTGATTTTAATTTAACTAATCTAGAAATTAAAAATTTATCTGGACTTAATTTATGAATAATAAATAAATTAAATCAATTAATTTTTGAAGTTAAGAAAAATATGGATGGCTTTAATTTTGTTGTTGCATTTAAAAAAATATATGATTTTGTATGAAATGAATTCTTTAACAAATTTCTTGAAATCACAAAATTTGATGTTAAAAATTGCAACATTCAAACTATATCAATATTAGGATATGTTTTAAAACAAGTTATTATTTTACTTCACCCTTTTATTCCTTTTGTTACTGAAGAAATTTATCAACATTTCCCTAATCATTTAGATTCAATAATATGTGAGAGATATCCAATTGTATTTGAATTAGAAAATATTAATCTAAAAGAAAGTGAAGTTCTATTTGATATAATTGGGGAAATTAGAAAATTAAGAAAAGATAAAAATTTAGCAAATAAAAAACCAATTTATATTTTTACAAATTCAGATTTAATCAAAAATAATCAATCTTTTTTTGATAAATATTTAAATGCTAATAATATTTTTTTATTTGACAAATGTAGTTCCAATTCAATTGATTTGATTACAAATTTAATTAATATTCAAGTCAATATGGATAATTTAATTGATAATCAAGATGAATTAAATAAATTAGAATCACAATTAAAAAATGTTGAATTTGAAATTAATCGTTGTCATCAATTATTATTTAATCCAAATTTTATTCAAAAGGCTCCAAAATCGAAAATTGATTTAGAAAAAGAAAAATTAGCTCAATATCAATTACAATATAGTAATTTAAAAGAAAAGATTTCTAAATTAAAAAAATAATATGAAGATTTATAAAATAACTCCATGTGGTTTTTGTTTTGGAGTAATCAATGCATTTAAAATTGTGAAAGAAACAATTTCTTTAAATCCAGATAAAAAAATTTATATGTTAGGTTTATTTGTTCATAACCCAGAAATGCTAAATGAATTTAAATCCAAGATCCAAATTTTAGATGATACTAATGTTTCTCGATACCAATTAATTTTAAATCTTCCAAATGCTGAAAATAATGAAATTATAATTTTAAGTGCTCATGGAACTGATTTAAAAACTATATATTTAGCAATAAAAAAGGGTTATAAAATTATTGATACTACATGCAAATATGTATATAAGACACATGAACTAATTAAAAAATCATTAAACAATAATCATAATGTTATTTTTATTGGTAAATTAAACCATCCTGAATCTAATGCTATTATTAATATTGATAGTAAAATCATTTTTATTGATTACAAAAAACCAAAATTTAATTTTAAATTAGATAATAAAGCAATTGATGTTTACAATCAAACAACATTATCTTTTTATAATTTGAATTCAATTTATTCAAATATAAAAAATAGATTTAAAAATATACAAATTTTCAATGATATTTGTGATGCAACATATCAAAGACAATTAGCATTATTTAATTTTGATAAAAATGTAGATTTATTTTTAATTATTGGATATATAAAATCTAGCAATTGTAATGAGTTGTTAAAAATTGCAAAAACAAAAAATAAAAATAGTTATTTAATAAATTCAATTGAAGATATAGATCTAAAATGATTAAAAGGTGTAAAATCAGTTGCAATAACAAGTGGCACTTCCACTCCATCAACAATTACAAACCAAATAATTGAATTTCTAAAGAGGTATTAATATGAGTGTACATATAATTCTATATGAACCAAGCATTATTGAAAATGTTGGAAATATTGCAAGAACATGTTTAGCTTTCAATTCTAAACTGCATCTTATTAGACCTTTTGGTTTTATATGAGACAAAAGTAAATTAAAAAGATCTTCAACTAACCATTTTGATCTTATTGAATATTTTGAATATGATGATTGAAATGATTTTGTTTCAAAATGTAATCCAGAACAAATATTTTTTTATAGTAGATACGGAAAAAAGACACCAAACAAAATTAATTATGACTTCAATAAAGATATATACTTAGTTTTCGGAAATGAACATTATGGAATTGATAAAAAAATTTTAAAAACTAATTTTGATAAAGTTATTCGCATTCCAATGAGTAAAAATTTAATTTGCATTAATATTTCAAATTCTGTAGCAATTGCATTATATGATTTATATCGTCAAAATAATTTTGATGATTTATGTTTAGAAGAAATTTTTAATAAGGATTGATAATTTATGAGATTAAGAAATGATAAGAATGCAAAAGATAAATTATCAAAATTTGATTATGTATATTATTTTAATAATCAATCTAAACCAATCAATCTTCGAAATTTATTCAACTCTAACAACCCTATTTATTTAGAAGTTGGAATGGGCAAAGGCGATTTTATAATTAATAATGCAATTCAAAATCCAAATATTAACTTTATTGGAATTGAAAAATTTGATACAGTAATTTTGAAAGCAACAAATAAATTAAAGAATATAAATGTTAATAATTTAAAAATTTTTTGTATGGATGCTGAATTATTAAATACAATTATTCCAAAGCATTCAATATCTAAAATATATTTGAATTTTAGCGATCCATGACTAAAAAAACGTCATCATAAACGCCGGTTAACTCATCCTAATTTTTTAAAAAAATATTATGATATTTTAGTTGATAATGGTTATGTTGAATTTAAAACTGATAATGACAACCTATTTGACTGAACAATTAATGAAGTTATATTATTCAATCCTATGAATTATTTGTTAATTTACAAAACAACTAATTTATATAACGATTTAAAAAATAGTTATAATATTAATAATATTTCTTCTGAATATGAGAAGAAATTTGTTTTATTAGGAAAAAATATAAATAAAGCCATTTTTAAAATTATTGACCCGGAAATTAAATAATATGAAACCTAAGATATTTATTTGTGGAAATGTGAATTCAAAATATATTCAAAGAGATTTATATAATCAATTAATAGAACTAAAATTTGATGTTGAATTTTTTGATCCAACTTCTGATTTTGTTTTAAATGTCTATAAATTATCTAGCACAATTAAAATGAATGAAACTCAAATTATTGGAATTGTTTTATCAAACACTGCAATTACAATAAAAGAAATAACAAATAATTTTTATGAAATTAAAAACTTAATTGTTGCAAAAGATAATAAATTTACTAAGACTCAATATGAGAATGCAAATATGATAACAATTGGAATAGAAGAGTGATCTTCGACAGATATAATTAAAATTTGTTTATTTTATGTAAACAATGCAAATATTTTCAAATTATAATATCAATATGGTTGACATTAATAATTTATCAACAAAATTACATAAGGATTTATCAAAATTAAATAATAATGAATCAATTGTAATTAAATCATTTAAAAAAGATAGAAGTGTCATTATTTCTAGAATTGATAATCAATTTTTAGTGTATGAAAATGGATATAGTCAAAATAACTTTGAATATCAAGATTTTAAAATATGTTATAAGGCAATTCAAAAGATAATAAAAATTGAATTTCCTAGATCAAATAATCTATGATATTCAATTAGAAATAATTATGATAAATAGAAAATTATTTTATTGTTAATATAATATTATTAAAATTTAATCAATTAATATCAATATGTTTTTAAATAATTTATCTAATTTGAATGTTGTTTTAAATTAGTTATTAACGACATAATATTTTTGCATATTAGAATTTGTTTTTAAAAATAATCTCTTTGTGCAATTGAATTAAAATAAAATTTAAACCTTGAAAGATATTCGTTAGAATATGAAGATAATATATAATTTTCTAAAGTTTGTATCATCATTAGGAATACTAACATTAGTTAAACTTAAACAATCACTAAATGCAAAATTATCAATTCTAGTAATTTTATATGAATTTTATCAACATTTATATAACTTGGAATAATAATTGATCTATATTGTTATTTATCATATCTTTAAGAAATGCTGTTTTATTTTCATTATCAATTAAATATATACAATCATCAATTCAATTTCATTTGTTGGAACAGTTAGATCGCTAATCCATTAGACCATCGTTAGTAATATCTGTTTTTGATTATCATTTTTATCATAATCATCATTTGTATTATTATTTTTGCCATCATTATTATTATTATTATTTGACGAACAAGATCTTAATGTAACTCCATTTGAATTCCCACAACCGCTCAAATCCCTAGCAATGATAATCTCATTTTAATTTTTTACTAATTTTCATATTTTTCCCCTTAGAATTAGTATTAATTTTAGTTTTTTTTGTCAGGTCAAGGTTAATAAATATGAAATATATAAATAAAGGATTCTTAAATTATTCTTAAAATCTTATAATTTTGTAATATTTTTCAATTTTTAGCATTTATTTATTATGTGGTAAAAGTATGAAAAACAAAAATGAAAACAAAATTTATAAAGATGTTCTCAAAACCTATGACATCGAAAAAGTTGAAATCAACAATTATGATCTAAATGCAAAATTAAAAGATAAAATAAAAAATAACAAAAACCAAA
>CASFKH010000028.1 GCA_949295235.1 uncultured Ureaplasma sp.
GTCTTTTCTGCCATGTACTAATAAATATTTTTGATATTCTCCAGCGCTCATATTGTCAAATTTAAATGAATGTATTGTTGTACCATTATTTTTAATAGAATTATCTAAAATAATTTTAGAATTTTCTAAAATAGTTTTTCATTCTTCTAAACTAATTTCTTTACCTAATTTAAATGGAGAAATTTTTGAGGAAAATAAAACTTCATTTGCATATATATTACCGATTCCAGCAACTATAGTTTGATCTAATAATAAAGTTTTAATAGAAGTGTTCTTATTTTTAATTTTTTGAAAAGTTAAATTAATATCTATATTTGGATCATTTGCATCTGGGCCAAGCTTAGAAATTGGTAAAAAATTATCAATTTCATTTTTATATAAAATATCAAAAGTTCCAAACTTTCGAGTATCATAATATCTTAATAATCCATTTGATAGTTTAAATTCAGCTAATAATTGAGGGTGTGAAGGTTTTGAATCAAATCGTTCAAAAAATAATTTACCCTCCATTCTTAAATGAATGATGAAATCCTTATTATTAGTTAAATTTATAATTATATATTTACCTTTTCGATTAATATTGATAATTTTTTCGTTTCTTAAAAATTCAATAAATTGATCAGAATTTGAATTTTTTAATAATTTAGTGTAAAAAATATCAATCTTATTAAAAGTTTGATTAATTATATTTTTCTTTAAATAATTAATAACAGTTTGTACTTCTGGAAGCTCAGGCATAATTTCTTTATTAAAATAATTTTATTTGTTCATTAATATTTTTAAAGTATTTATCTAATCCATTTATATTATACTTTTTAATCATTTGATTTAATTGAGAATAATTTGATGATTTAAATATAAACTCATCTACTGAATTATTTATAAAAATATTTGTATCGATTGTTGCAATTTTTTTAGACATAAATGCTACGTCTTTATATTCTAAAAATTTTGAACGAACTGAATCAGATAATTCATTAATATTATCATAGATATTTTCAAGATATTCATATTTTGTTAACAAATTAATACATGTTTTTAAGCCAATACCTTTAACACCAGGAATATTGTCTGATTTATCACCAACTATTCCTTTAAAATCAATTACTTGACATGGTTTTAACCCATAATATAGATCTGCAAAATTTGACAAAGAATAAATAACCTGATTTGTTAAACCAGTTTTTAAAATATTAACATTAATATTTTCATCTACAAGTTGAAGCATATCTTTATCTGAACTGTATATGTCAACATGAATATTGTTTTTAGACATTAATTTTGCAAATGAACCAATAAAATCATCAGCTTCTATTCCTTCTTGACTAATAATATTAACCCCCATATATCCAATAGCTTCTTTAATTAATGGAATTTGAGATATCAATTCAGGCGGCATTTTTTTTCTTCCACTTTTATATTGTTCAAAAATATCATGTCTAATTGTTCTTTTACCATGATCAAAAGCTACTAAACAATATGAATAATTATTTTTTAATAATCTAAACATGGTTTCAATCATTAGTTTTAATGCATTAACAGGTTGAAGATTATGTTGAACACTATATTCAGCTAATGAATATGTTGCATAAAACATTCTGTATATTAGTGAATTTCCATCTATTACAATTGCTTTTTTCATGTTAATCTCCAAGTTTCTTAATAATCCTTGATATGACCAATATTTCTTTATTTTTCTTAACTTCTAAAATTACATATTTAGATTTTACTAAATTATCATAAATATTATTTACATCCTCAAAACAAAATAATTCATGTTCTTTTTCATTATTAAAAGATATTATTTTTAAAAAATTATTGTCTTTTTTTGAAATATTTTTGTAAACATTTTTAATTTCAAATAAACAATTATATTTTTTATTATCTTTTATATCATCAATGTTAGTTAAATTATAATTTTGTTGATATTCTTCAAAATATTGATCTAATTTAGATTTATATAAAGAAATTCCTAAAACTTCTTTTTCATATACAGAATAATCATCAAAATCCTCAATTATATTTTCATCTAAATCTAAATCAAAAATAAATTCATAATTAGCATTTAATAAATTAAGTTTTTTATTGCATAGTTTATCTAAATTTGCTAATAAATAATTTCTCCTTAATAATAATTTATCAAATGAACCAGCTTTAATTAGTGATTCAATATTTTTTTTGCTTATTCCAGCATTATTTAAAATTGAGATTGATGTTAATGCATTAATAAATTTTTTATTAGGTAAAGATTCACGAATTTTAATAATTTTTTTTGCAGATTCAATTCCTAATCCATTAATTGATAATAAAGAAAATAATATTTTATTTTTATCAATAATAAAACTTAATGATGAATTATTAATATCGGGTGAAATTATAGAAATATTAAATTTTTTAGCTTCTTGAATATATCCAATTAATTTATCATTACTAGTATTACCATAAGTCATTAATATACATAATGTTTCAATTGGATAATGATATTTAAGATAACCTATTCAATAACTTAACATTGCATATGATAATGAGTGAGAATGATTAAAACCATAATTTCCAAATTCTTTAATATATTCAAACATTTCATTTGCTTGTTGCATTGTGTAATGGTTTTGAATTGAACCATTTATAAAATCTTTTTTTATTTCTTTGATAACATCATCTTTTTTCTTACTAATTGCTCTTCTAAAATCATCAGATTTTGATCCACTAAAATTAGCCATTGATTTTACAATTTCAATAACTTGTTCTTGGTAAATAAAAGTACCAAATGTTGGGGAAAGAATTTTAGAGATTTGATCATTAAAATAAATTGGCTGATTATTTTTTAGTTTTCGACTAAAGTATAAATCAATATTTCCAACCGCCCCTGGTCTATACATTGCCGAAACTATAGATAAATCCTCAATTGAAGTTGGGCTCATTTTTTTTAAAATTCTTTTCATACCAGGAGATTCAAATTGAAAAATGCCATCAGTTTGTCCTTTTGAAAATAGTTTAAAAACATTTGAATCATTTAAATCAATTTTATGTAAATCAATATCTATATTATGAATATGCTTAATTAATTTTAAAATATAATAGATTACGGTTAGATTTTTAAGACCTAACAAATCCATTTTTATTAATCCTAATTCTTCTAAATATTCCATTGAATATTGAGTCAAAATTTTATTATCAATACTTTTTTGTAAAGGTACAATATCAATTAATTTTGAATTTGATAAAACTATACCTGCCGCATGCACACTAATTTGTCTTGGTATATTAATTATTTTATTTGCAATTTCAAATAAATGTGTATTTTGTAAATATTCTTCATGTAATATGTTATTATTCTCAACTGCAGTTAAAATATCATAATCGAAATTAGATGAAATATTTTTAGTTATTTTATCAATTATCTTTAAATTGATATCAAACACTCTTCCAACATCTCGAATCGCTTGTTTTGCTTTAATATGTGAAAATGTAATTATATTACATACATGATCATTACCATATTTATTGTATAAATAATTTACCACTTCTTCTCTTTTAATATCCATAATATCTGTATCAATATCTGGTAATGAATTTCGTTGGTAATTTAAAAAACGTTCAAATAACAAATTATATTTTATTGGATCAATTTCAGTTATATTTAAGCAAAATGAAACAAGTGACCCAGCAGCCGACCCTCTACCTGGACCAATTATAATATCATTATTTTTTGCTCAGTAGATAAAATCAAATACAATTAAAAAATAATCGTTAAATCCTTTTGAATCAATAATATCTAATTCATAATTCAAACGATCGAAATATTTGGTAGATAATAATTCTAATTTATTATTATTTAGATAATTTTTAAGATTAGAATAACAAAGTTTTCTTAAATATTCTTTTGAAGATAAATTAAAATTATTTTTATAATTTAAAATATTGTTTTTATTATTAATAGTCATTTGTCAATCAATTTGACAAACCACTTTTTGTAAATTTTGAATTGCAATTGATGAATAATATTCTTCTAATTGATGAGACAATCAAAACGCATTATCATTGTTTTTTTCATTTAATATAAAATTTGACAATTTTTCATCATTTTTAATTGCACTTAACACTGAGAAAATTAAATAATCTTTTTCATCATAATAACAAACTGTATGACATGCAATGCTATTAAATTCATTTCCTCCGTCAATATAAAAATTAGGTGAAATAATATTAAAATATCCATCAATTCTAATTACAAAAAGATTTAAATCATAAAATATATTTTCATCAATCTTTTCATTTAGCATAACATATGAGGAAATTTTTATTAATGAGTGATATCCATCATTATTTTTTGCAATTATAATAAGTTTAGAGTTTTTATATTCAATCTCAATTCCAAGAATAGGTTTTAAATTTTTTTCAATTGCTTTTTTGTAAAATTCAAATGCTCCATACATTACATTTTTATCAACTAAACAAACATATTCTTGATTATTTGAAATAGCAAAACTAATTATCTTATCAATACTTAATGATGAAGATAATAATGAATAATATGAATGTACATTTAAATTAATGATATTATTTTTTGCCATACATTAAAAATTCTTTTATTTTTGCCTCTAATTGTTTTGTTTGTTTAAAATCATTTAATATAAATCCAGATGCTAATTTGTGGCCGCCACCATTAAATAAATTAGCAATTTGACTAACATCATATTCTCGACTTCTTATTGAACCTTTTCATTTATTAAGATTTTCATCATAATAAACTAAAGTTGATATTTTAATTTCTTTTATATTTGCCATTAAATAAACTTTGCCATTAAATGATTTTTTGTTATATTTTTTGTTATATTTTTTATCAATAAATAAAGTAGCATATCCATATTCATTGTTATATTGAATTAATTCAAATAACTTATGATCTAATTCAACATCAGAAAAATCTCTTAAATATAATTGGTTATGAACTAATTCTCTATTTAAACCTTTGTCACATAAAAATGACATTAAATTAAATGTAGATTTAGCTACTAGAGGATATAAAAATCGATTTGTATCAGTTAATATTCCAAAATATAATGAATTTGCAACAGTTGAGGAAATATTATATTTTTTTGATAATTTCATCAACATTAAACCGACCAATTCACATGTTGAAGATGAATTAATATCAATTATAGATTGATTTGAAATTTTATAATCACTTGGGTGATGATCAATTAAAAATGTTCAATTACAAAATATATTTAATTGAGTTAATATTCGAGATTGATTAGAAGTATCAAAAATTATACCAATTGATTCTTTTGCAAAATCTTTATCAACTGGTAAATAATTAATATTAAAAAAAGGTAAAATAAAATTTTTATCAACTTCATTTAAACCAGCGATTCGGACATCTTTAGACTCAAAATTATCTTCAATAAATGTTTTGAATGCAAATGCACTGCCAATTGCATCACAATCCGGATTTTCATGCACAAACAAACAAATTTTATTTGTTGATTTAATTTTATTAATTAAATTGTTTATCTTTTTTAATTCAATTACCATCTATAAATTCCTCCACTCAAATATGATTATTAATAGTATTTTCCAAAATACCATTAATTAAATCTAATTTTGATTCAATATTAATTGTAGTTTCCAAATTGGGTTTCGTAATAGGATTTTTTGGAGCAAATAATGAACATGAATCACTATAAGGAAGAATAGAAGTTTGATAAGTTTTATAAAATTTTGCAAAATTTATTATTTGTTCCTTATCAAATGTTAAAAGTGGGCGTAATATCAAACAATTATTAATAGCAGATGAAATTACATCCATACTTTCAAGTGTTTGACTTGCCACTTGCCCAATTGAATCACCTGTTGCAATTGCATTATAATCAAATTTTATTTTTAAATAATTTGCAATTTTTAGAAAATAACGTCTCATTAATGTAATCCGATAACTTTCTTTATTAATATGAGATATTTCATGCATTAACATTGAAAAATCACAAACATACAATTTTGAATTACAAATATAATTATTAACTGAAATTATTCTAGATAATTCGCGAACTTTATCTAATGCACGTTCAGTTGTATGAGGGGGAGTAATAAAAGTTAAGAAATCTACTGCTAATCCTCTATTCATTAATAGTTTTGAAGCAACTGGAGAATCAATTCCACCCGATAACAACATTAATACTCTTCCATTTGATCCAATAGGTAAACCACCTAAGCATTTTATTTTATTAGTAAAAATAATTGCAGAATCATTTTTAATTTCAATATTAATATTAAGGTTATAATCTTCTAAACTTACTTTATAGTTTGTGTTTTCTAAAATTTCACCAGCAATTATATTTATAATCTCATTTGATGATAATGGATAATTTTTATAATTTCGGTGACAAGTAATTCTAAATTTAGCATTATCGAAATACTCTTTTTGTGCAATTTTAAAACAAAATTTCTTAATTAAATCTATATTATTTTCAATTTTTGTAGCAACTGAAATATAATAAATTCCTGGAACAAATTTTAAGATCTCAATAATTTCATCCATATATTGATTATCAATATTTGAAATCGTCATAAAATCAAATTTTTTTATAATTAAAATATTACTGAATTTTTTTAAAGCATGTTTAACATTAGTGTATAATTTTGAAATAAAAAAATTTCGATTTTTACCTTTTAATGTTAATTCACCATATTTAATATATATAAGTTCGTCCATATTATATTTTTAATTCACTTTTTAAAAAATTTAGATCTTCAGAATTTAATTTTGGTGAAATCCCAGTTTCAATAAAATCTACATATCATTTATTTGCTTTATCAATTAAAATCTTGAATTTATCCATATCAATATCTAGATTAACTAGTTGAATATCTCTTTTATATACATCACATAATTCAGGATTTATATAGTCTTCAGTTTCTAAAAAACAAATTGCAAATAAACCTTTATTTATGCCTCTTAAATAACAATATAATGATAATTGACATTCATATTCAACTGGAACAATTACCTCATTATTATTTTTAAATCATTTTTGTTTTTTAGTTCCCTTTGATTTAACTATTGGATGATCGTTTTCATCTTTTTGTAATACTAATAAATTATCAATTTTTTTATATAGAAAAGAATCAATTGAAGTTGTTTTGATTTCAAGCATTCTTTTATCATTTGAGTAATCAACTACATTATTGATAATTGGTTCACCATCAGGAATTCCTCCAAATATTTTATTTTCTTTAAATATATCAAATCCAACTTTTTTTGAATCATATTGAATATAATTTATTCCAGTAATTTTAGATACATAATCTTTAATTTTAGGTTCAATTATACAACCCGCTCTTGAAATCATTTCATCCATTGGTTCAATATATAAACCAGTCATAATACATCATATTTTAAAAGGAGAGCAATATTCATTTAAACCAATAACGCTTCCAAATCTACTTCCTGTTATTTTTTTGAATTTTCATTTATTTGATTCAAAATATTGTTTTGATAATTTTAAACAATTATCTTCAAAATAGAAATCTTCATTTATTTTTTTTATAAATGGCATAAAATCCTCTTAATTTTCAAATTTTAAAACTTTAATAAAAACATCTTGTGGAATCAACACTTTTCCAATTGCTTTTAATTTTTTCTTTCCCTCTTTTTGTTGTTCAAGTAATTTTTTCTTTCTAGATACATCTCCACCATAACATTTTGCTAAAACATTTTTTCGATATGATTTAATAGTTTCTCTAGCAATTATTTTAGATCCAATTGCAGCTTGTATTGGAACTTCAAATTGGTGCTTAGGTATTAACGTCTTTAATTTTTCAACTATTAGTTTTGATTTTTGATATGCAAAATCTTGGTGAGTGATAAAACTAAGTGCATCAATTTTTTGACCATTTAATAACATATCAACTTTAACAAGTTTTTCCTTATGATATCCTATTAATTCATAGTCCATTGTAGCATAACCTTTTGTAATAGATTTTAATCTATCAAAAAATGAATACATTATCTCAGCTAAAGGAAGTTCATAAATTAATTTTCGTCTTGAATTATCTATATATTCTAAATCTAAATAATTTCCACGATAATCTTGACATAATTCCATAATTGAGCCAACATAAGTATCAGGAGTAATTATTTCCATTTTTACGAATGGTTCTTGAATTTCTTTTATTTCATTTTTATCCATTAATTTGCATGGATTATCAATTACTATAAATTCATTATTTGTTTTATATACATGATATTGAACAGATGGGGCAGTCATTATTAAATCAATATTAAATTCTCTACTGATTCTTTCTTTTATAATCTCCATATGCAATAAACCTAAAAAACCACATCTAATACCAAAACCTAGTGCATTTGAAGTTTCATATTCATAGGTAAGTGAAGCATCACTCAATGATATTTTAGACATTGCTTCTTTTAGTTCTTCAAACTTTGAAGTATCAATTGGGTATAATCCACAATATACCATTGGTTGAATAGTTTTGTATCCTGGCAATGGAAATTCACATGGATGATCAAAACTTGTAATTGTGTCTCCAACATGTACATCTTTTGCATTTTTAATACTAGCTGAAATTCAACCAACTTCTCCAGCTTGCAA
>CASFKH010000029.1 GCA_949295235.1 uncultured Ureaplasma sp.
GAAATGGCAATTGTCATGGCAATATTTACAATTCCTTTTATACCAATTTTAGGAATAATATAAAATCTTTTTTTATATCGAATTGAATAATAAATCTTTTTAATGATTGATACAATCAATAAAGCGATTAGAAATGCTAAAAATATAAAAAGTGGGTTTTTAATAAATTCCATGTTAGCACCATTTTATTATCTTGGTATTTAATTTTGATAATTCATAATTTACATTTTTAAAAATGTTTGATCCAAAAAAACCTTTATTTGCACTTAGAGGAGAAGGATGAGAAGTTTTTAAAACTATAATATTCTTTAAATTAATTGATTTTACAAACTTGAATGCTCAATTACCAAAACAAACAAATATAATATTATCTTTTTTACTACAAATATATTCTAACAAATCTTTACAAAATATGTCTCAACCTCAATCATTACAAGAAAATGGAGAATTTTTAAACACAGTTCAAATTGCATTGATTAAAAAAACACCTTGTTTTACCCAACTAATAAGAGTGTAATCATCTAATCCTCTATTATATTCATTGAATAATTCTTTAGATATATTTTTTAAACTAGGTGGAGGAGTTATTCCATTGTTAACTCCAAATGCAATTCCATTAGCTTGATTCAAATTATGATAAGGATCTTGACCAATTATAATAACTTTTATTTCATTAATTTTTATAAATTCAAAAATTCTAAATATATCTTCTTTCTTAGGATAAATTTCGTTAGCAAATTTATCGATATTTTGAATTATTAATTGAAAATATTTTTTACTTAATATTTGTGAAAAAAAATTATTTCAATTATTGTTCTTCAACAATTTTGTTGTCATTGTTGTAATATAAATGATAACCTTCAGTAATATCGACGAATTTGACAATCGAATAATATGTTCTTAATCCTTGTTGGAATTGAAGGTTAAATGCACTTAATTCATTATTTGAAGTTGGTAAAAATTTTGATGGACTAATTTTATTCAATTCATTATAATTACTTGTAATTTGATCAATTGGAATATCATTAGCAAGGTTTCCTAATAATCATAAGTGGATATAATTTGATTTTGCTAAATCATTATGATTATTTGCAACATTTCTATCTCCATCTTCATTATAAAAAGGATCAATAAATGTTTTTGAAATATAATTCATATCTTTATATCCTAAATTAAGTTCAGGTAATTGTAATGAAGAATAACCATAGTCATTATCATTGTCTTCTTCACCTTCACCCATTGAAGTTCATTGGTTATTCAATGTATAAAATGGAATTTGTTTAATTCCGTCCTTATCAAATTCAGCTCCATTTAAATTTTTATTTATATCATTATATAAATTTTGACCTAAAGTTGATGGACTATATCTATTTTTCTTTGATTCTGAATTTACTAATCTTCATTTTATATTATTAATAGCTAAATATTCAGGATATGAAATTTTATTGTTCATTTCACCACACACATTTTGTTTTTGAACCTGAGGCATAACATTGTATAAACCAGTATTAACATAATCTACAATATTAGTTAAAAGCGGATCAGTGTAAGCATAAGATTCAGGCATTAAATTAAAAGTAATATTTGGAATACTAAATTGAAAACCATTTTTAAGAACTTTTATACCTAATTTAGTAAATGTATCTTTTTGTTCATCAGTTCAATTATCCATTGCTTCTTCAGCATTTACATAATGGCCACCATTTTTTGAAGCTTTATATCATTGATAATTTATAACAATATTTGAAGCAGAAACTGGGATTTGACCTGCATAAACAGTATTATTTCCTCCATCTTGATAATAATTATATGGAGAATTTATTTCAGATTTATTAGTGACTGGAGAAATAGTAGCATCAAAACTTGAAGCTCATAAATGATATGTGCTATCTCCTGATCCAATTCCCATTCCTGAACCTACAAAAAATTGTTTAGCAAGATCAAAACTTGAAATTTCTTCAGATAAATTAAAGACAGTATCTAAATGAGTTTCATTAGGTAATAAATTATTTAATGTTTGAGTAAATTCTGAATTAATAACATAACTTATTAAATTAGATACAAAAGTATTTACACCTATAAAAAGGCTTCCTAATATTGACATTGTATTTATATAATATGCAAGATTTTTTTGTTGCTCAGTAGGTTGCACTCCATACATAAAAGATGATTCATAATAATCATTTTTAATTTTTTCTTTGTCAATATTAGTTGCTGGATTATTTGGAATTTGATGAGCATTAATTATTGCATCAATATTGTTATCTAAATATTTCTTAACATTCTCATTTGATATTTCTAAATATTTATCTCTAACATCATTAATATCTACTCATTCATTTAAATAATCTTCGTTATTATCAAAAATATTATTATTTGTATCACTATTGTTATAGAATTCAACAGTACCATATTTTGTGTTGTATCTTAATTTTATATCTTTACCATTCAATTTTAAAACTGTTCATGGCCCATAAGGACGATTACCAGATGAACTACATGAAATTAATAATGTTGAAGGTAAAATTGCAACAACTGAAATTATTCCTGCACCTAATAACATATATTTTAATTTTCTAATATTAAATTTCATAATTTTATTACCTTTTACTTATTGAATTATATTTTCCAGTACTTTTATCAAAACCTAATGCAACCATTCCAGTTCTTCCATTACGATTTTTTTCAATATAAAAATTAACCTTAACAAAATCTTTATAAACAACCTCATTTTTATGATTTTGAGAATTTGGATTATTATCAATTTGATCTCTTTGATAATCTAGAAAAGAAACAATATCGGCATCTTGTTCAATTGAGCCGGATTCTCTTAAATCTGATAATAGAGGTTTTCTATCAGATTCTTTACGTTCTTCAATTTTTCTTGATAGTTGTGCAATTGCTATTATTGGAATATTTAATTCTCTAGCAATAATTTTTAATTTTCTAGAAATAAGACCAACCTCAGTCGCTCTTGAATTACCCTTCAAATTTGTTTCAATTAATTGTAAATAATCTACAACTACTAATTTAATTTGATTATTTTTTGCAATTTGTCTTAATTTAGCATCAATATCTAATATTTTTATAGAAGGATTATCATCAATGAAGAAACGAGATTGTTTAATTTTTTCTAACTCACTATGAATTAACACTTCATCATCGTTTGATCATTTACCACTTCTAAATATTGAATTTTTTATACGACACTCGCTACATAACATTCTTTCAATAATTTGTTCAATTCCCATTTCCAATGAAAACATAACTACACACTCATTTGAATTTGGATTGGTTGTTTTAAGAGCATTTGATAAAAAGTTAATTGCTAATGCAGTTTTTCCTAAACTTGGCCGAGCAGCTAATATTATCAAATCTCCATTTTGAAAACCATTTGTAATATTATCAATCTCACTAAATCCAGAAGATACACCTATTATTTTCCCTGCATTATTCTTAATTGAATCAAGTTTTTGGGAAAAGTTTTCAACATATTTAGAAATTAAATCTATATTATCTAAATTACGTGAATTAATAATCGCATCTATATTGCTTTGTAAACTTTCAAAATTAGTGTTTGGATCAAAGGGATTATATTCATCATCAAGAAAATTTTTTAAACATTTATCTAATTCATACTTAATTGAATTGTTTACAATCAATGAAATATAAATATCAATATTATCAACAATTGGAATTAATGCAACATCATTTAAAAAATTAATTAATTCACCAATGTTATCATATTCATTTAATGATTCAATCTTAGTTATTAATGTATTTAGATCAATATCTAATTGATTTTCATACATTAGTACTAAAATGCGATATGTATAACGACATTTTTCGTCTAAAAAATTTTTCATATCTAATTTTGAAATAATTTCAGGTCTACAACTTGGATCATTTATTAAATTAGACAATATATTTTTTTCAACATCTATAACTGTTGTTAAGTCATATGACATTATGATATTTCCTTTACTAAAACAATTACATTAGCAACAACAAGTTTTTTATACAAATTAATTTTTACAATTGATTTTCCAAATGTTAATTTATAGTTTTGATCAAACATATGTTTGCTTATTAGTTTTTCATTTTTATTAATTTCATCAAGCAATGCCTTATTGCTAATGTAGCCAAATGCTTTACCATTATTTGACTTTAAACTAAAATTTAAAGTTAATTTTTCAAGTTGTTCTTTTAATTTATTTGCATTTGCTATTTCAAGATCAACATTGTATTTTTGTAAATCTAAATCTTGTTGACGTTTCATTAATGTATTATTATCAATTCCAACAGCTAATTTAGATTTAATTAAATAATTCTTTGCATACCCATCAGATACTTCAACAATATCATTTTTTTTGCCTAAATTCTTAATATCACTTAACAAAATTACTTTCATTGTTTTTCCTCCGATGGAAAAAATATTAATCCTTTACAAATGGTAATAGAGCAATAATTCTAGCTCTTTTTATTGCATTTGCAACTCTTCTTTGGTGACTTGCACAACATCCTGAAATTCTTCTAGGAATAATTTTTCAATTACCATTAACATATTTATTTAATGTTTCAACATCTTTATAATCAACTTGTTCAATACCTTTTATACAAAATTCACATATTTTTTTACGTGGTTTGCGCTTATTAAAATTATTCATATATTTTCTCCTTAATGATTAAATTCTTTTTCTCAATCAAGTTCATTAAATTCATCAAAATCAGAAGTGTCATTATTTTCAACAATGTCATTATTTGTTACATTGTGAGAATTAATTACATTATCAATTTCGACTAGAACATCTGAATATTCAGGTTTTGATTCATTTTGATTGCTTGAAGATTGAGAATTATTAGTTTCTAATTTGTTTTCAGATACATTACTTCTTTTAATGTTAAAAGCTCTAATATTATCAACTAAGACTTCAGTAACATGTGATGTTTGTCCATTAGACATAACATATTTACGCTTAGATAATCTACCATCAATTGCTACAAAAGATCCTTTTGTTAGATTTTCATTAACATATTTTGCACTATTACCTCAAATTACACAAGGAATAAAAAAAGTTTCATTTGAATTTTTAGAATCATCAACTGCAACTGTTATATTTGATTGATCTAAACCTTTTGAAGTAATTCTACCTTTTGGATCTTGAGCTAAATATCCATTTAAAAATACTTTATTCATATATTATTTAGAAGAGTTTACACGATCTTCATTACGTTTTTTAATTTCATCTTGAATTCTAGCGTAAATTTCAGCACGTTTTTTGTTACTTTTAATTTTCTTTTCATTAATAGTTGCTCTATAACCATAATCTTTTTCTAAATTAATAATTAAATGTCGTAAAACATTTTTATTAATTCTAGTTAATCTACGGAATTCATTAATTCCATTTGTGTTAGTAGATTCAAAATTTAATTGAAAATAATAACCACGATCAATTTTTTGTATTGGATAAGCTAATTCTTTTAATCCGTGATTTGTTAAATCAATATTCTTAACGCCTAACTCTTTAGATAAATCGTTACATGTTTTATTTGCAAGTTGTTCATCAACATCACCACGAACTACTAACATGATTTCGTATTTTGCCATATTTGTCCTTTCTCTTATGGATTTCTAATTTTAAAAACTCATATAAATGAGTAAGAGTGTTTTATGATAAATATACCTTAAAACTTAATAATTATAAACTAAAAAAATTAAATATGAAATAAATAATATATATTATTTAATAGTTAATTTATACAAATTAATATAATTTAAAATGTATTTGTTTACTAATTTCAAATTAGATGCAAATACATTTTATTTTTAAATATAAACTGCAATATTAATTACCTTTTAGCCTTATCAAATGGTATTCCAATATTTTTTGGTCCCACATTTCATCTACTAAATGCAATCATTCCAACTAATGTAATTGCATATGGAATTATAAATGAAACATCCCTAGGAACATTTTTAGAAATTGTTAATTGGTCAAATAATTTTGTAAGGAAAGCAAAACCAATTGAAATTAAAATTAATAAAGGAATTCTTCAAGAACCTGCAATTAGAATTGCTAAAGATAAGAATCCATACCCTGAAACATTACCTAAGAATTGGCCACCTAAATTATACATAAACATTGATCCGGCCAACCCTGCTAATGCTCCAGAAATTGAAATTGCTATTCATTGGTATTTTATTACATTAATTCCTTGTGCATCAACTGCATTTGGATTATTACCAATTGCTCTTAAACGTAATCCAAAAGGAGTATATTTCATCATTAACAATAATATAGTTGCAATTATTAAAACTGATATAAAAATCAATAAAGTTGATAAATAGAATGTAGAACCCCCTAACCCATTTATACCTAAGTAGTCAGACTGTAATTTGGTGTGAACTCCATTAGAAATTAATTGTCCTAATGGTTCAGTTAAGAAAGTTCCCAAACCTGCACCTAACAAATTAATTGCTGTACCAGCAACGATTTGATTAGCTTTTAAAGTAATGGTTAAAAAACCAAATAAAGTTGACATTAATAATGTTAATATCATTGAAAACAACATCGGAATTACAAAACTTTCGTTACCTAAACGAGAATAGAAAATTTCAGAAAATATGCTAAACATTAATGCTCCAAATATCATTTGTCCATTAATTCCAATATTTGCAATCCCAACTCTTTCAGAAAAATAACCACTTAATGAACCAAATATTAATACAGAAGCAAATAAAAATGTCAAATTAATAATGTAGGGGAAATCCATTTTTATTTGTCTCCTTTCGTTATAGATTCATTATATGAATCATTAATTCAATTTATTAATAATTTTTTTTGTTCATTATCTAAATTCAATTTTTTAGCTTTTCTTAAATAACGTTCTTTAACCTTGTTTTTATTACCATAAATTTTAGATTTTCACAAATAATATTTATTATATTTTTTTTCTGTATTAGATTTTCATCTCTCATTTTGTTGAGTATCTTTATCTATTTTTGAGTATAGTTTATTTATTTTATCTTTATATTTTTGAGTATTAGATTTGTTTTCTAACATTTTTTGTTCATAATAACTTATCTTTTTTTGTTTTTTAGATTTTGATTTTATATATTGAATATCATAAGCATAATTTTTAGTATTGATTACATTTTGAGCTTCAAGTTCTGGGAAGAAAATTTGAGTAGCTTTTAAGATCAAAATATGCTTTTTATATTGTGATATATAATTTGTTTTTTCTCTAATATACAAATCATATAAGTTAGTATTTTTATACTCATTTTTGATACAATCTTTTTCAATTGAACTCAATAATGCATTAATCATTATTTTAGCTTCATTTTGCTTTGATTTACTAATTGATTTATCTTTAATAATTGAAGTGTATTTTTTAAACAAATAGTTTTCACTTGGGGATAATAATCTATTTATGTAATATCCATTAATTTTATTATTAACTATAAATCTATATTTTGAAATTAAGAATTCAAGTTCATTTTCATATGAATTATAATAATTTTCAGCATATGTTCCATACATTTTTTTCTTAATATATATTCAAGGTTTGTAGTGAAGTAAAATTACAAACATTGCTGAAGCTAGAATAATTAATCCAACTATCAAATTATTAAATGCAACAGGAGTGTCTAAATATGGGGCAGAAGTTGCAAAGATACCCATTAAGAAGGCAACTGGGGCAATTGCAATTGGATTATTCATTGCAATTAATCCGATAGCAATTCCATTCATTCCTTGTTCAGGCAAAGTATTTGATGATGCAGACATTGGTATACTTGGAGTATTTCCAGAAGTATAAAGAATATATCCCATAATCCCTGCAATTGCACCAGATATTGTAATTGTAAGAATGTGAATTAAGTTTACATTGTATCCAACATACTTAGATGCAGTTTTTGAAAAACCAACAGCTTGTACCTTGTGACCAAATACAGTAAATTTTGTTAAAACTAGAATTCCAATTAAAAGAATTATAAATATTAGCAATGCTGGTAATCATCCTCCAATTCCTGGATCAATAAATCTAAATTGTTCCGGAATATCAGTTGATTGGGTTAATAATGTGTTTTCAGCAGAATAGAAATTATCAATAATCAATCTTGCAGAAAAGAAAATAATTCAATTTAATAATATTGCACTAATTACTTCATTAACATTTAAGTAAATTTTTAATAAACCAATTATAAATGCGACAAACCCACCTGAAATAATTGCTATAAGTAACATAAATAATTGACCAGAACCATTAGGGAAATTTACATCTTTAAGGGCGGTTGAAATTGCTAAAATCGTGATTCCAGCTCCAAGCATTTGTCCACTCATCCCTAGATTAAACATGCCAGCTTTAAAAGCAAATGAAAATGCAAGGGCACCAGTTCCTAAAACAACTATATTAATTATTAATGTTTGATAATCAATAAAACCATTTGCAAATAATTGATTAACTAATGTTATTGGATCATAACCAATAATCGTTGAAATAATTAATGCAAGCAAAATTGCTAAAATAATTGAAATTGAGATACAAAGAATATTTTTTCCAGCGGATTTTCTTTCCTTTGAGTATAAAAATGAATCAATTAATAATCGAGATTTTAATTTAAATGTTTTCATATTTTATACCTTTCCTGCCATTAATTGTCCAATTCTTTGTTTTGTCATTTTAGGAGCAATATCAATATCTAAAAATTTTCCATTTTGCATCACCGCAATTGTATCTGCTAATGATAGAATTTCATCTAATTCATATGAAATTAGCAAGATAGATTTTCCTAATTTTTTAGCATTTAAAATTTGCTCGTGAATAAAATTAATTGCTCCTAAATCCATTCCTCTAGTTGGTTGAACTAAAATTAATAAATCATAAGATTTTTCCATCTCTCTTCCAATAATCAATTTTTGTTGATTACCACCTGATAACAATCTAGCCGCGGTAGTTCCTCTTGTTGTTCCTCTTACGTCATATTTTTGGATAATTTCAGATGTCTTTTTATTAATTGAAAAAGAATTTAAGAAACCAAATTTAGAAAATGGTTTTTGATTAATTTGGTTTAAAACCGCATTTTTTGAAATTGGCATATCTAAAACTAAACCATGTACATGTCTATCTTCAGGGACACTTGATATTCCATATTTAATTCTTTTTGCAATGCTTAGTTTCGATAATTCAACATTGTTTAAAGATATTGATGCCTTACCATTAGGTAACATTCCACATAATGCTAATGCTAACTCGCTTTGGCCATTACCTTCAACTCCGGCTACTGCAAAAATTTCGCCTTTGTGAATATTAAAACTAATTTTTTCATTTTTATTTTTAGTTTCATTTGTTTTTTGTGAATTTAATTTAAATTTATTAATAAAGTTAAAAAACCCTTTTGTAGAATTTGATCGTTTTCATAATTTGTATACATCTAAATTCTTAACCTGAAGTGAAATTGGATTATTTGATAAATCACAATATTCATTTTTAACAGGAACAATTTTCTTACCAACCATCATTTCTGCAATTTCATCAATTGATTTACTTTTTACATCAAAGTCAGCAATGAATTTTCCTCTACGAATCACAGTAGCTCTATTTGCAACTTCTCTTATCTCATTTAATTTATGGCTAATTATAATTATTGTTTTACCATCTTGTTGAAATTTTTTAATCATTTTTAAAAATGAACTAATTTCATCTTGAGATAAAACCGCTGTTGGTTCATCAAATATTAAAATATTTGAATCTCTATATA
>CASFKH010000030.1 GCA_949295235.1 uncultured Ureaplasma sp.
AGGAGTTATTTGGATTAAAATGGGTAGTGAACAAAATGTTTTAGAAATACTAAAAGCACAAGCTACTGATGGGTTAGCTATTGCTCCTGTAAAGAATAAAATCGGATTTTTCTCTGCTATGATGGTTGTTGTTGGATCATCAGTAGGGGCTGGTATTTTCTTTAAGGCTGGTGGTGTATTAGAAAATTCACAAGGTTCAATTATCTTTGCAATGTTTTGTTGAATTTTAGCTGCTTTTGCAGTTATTTCAATGGGATTAGCATTAATTGAAATTGCTAGTGCTAGAAATGACAACTTATCATTAATTGGTTGATGTCAAACATTTAATGGTCGTTGAGTGTATAAAGCTTGTAAAAACTTCATGGTCTATATTTATTTACCATTGACTTACTTCTTTATGCCTTTATATGTTGTTATGTCCATTCAAGATGGAGCCTCATACTTTACGGGTAATTCGATTATTGTAAGTAATAGTGTCGATTGAGTTATTTTAATGGCTATTGCTGTATGTATGACTTTATACTTTGTTGTTGTTTGTGGTCTATCTTCAAAAATTGGTAATATTCAAAACTGAATTATTACATCAGTTAAATTTATTCCTTTAATTTTTGCTGTTGTTTGTGGGTTTGTTATTGTAGGAATGAGTGGAATTCAAGGAGATTACGGTGCTGGATTTGTTCCATCTGCTGCTTCTACTCCAACTGAAATTTATTCATTTGCAAGCATGACTCCTGGTTTTGGATTATTCATTGCTGTTGCTGCAATTTTCTTTGCTTATGATGGTTTCTATGTAGCTGCAGGGTTACAATCAGAAATGAAAGAACCAAAGAAAACTCCAATGGCTATCTTATTTGGTTTAATTATTGTTACTGTAATTTATTTATTAATTGCAATTGCTATGTCTTTAGGTTCTACAGATGGTTCTCCATTTGGATTCCAAAGTTGATTAGAATCTAAAGATGTAGGATGATTATATGGTGTATTCCAAATTTTAATTGGTGTTGGTGTATTAGGAATTATTAACGGATTTGCAATGTGATCAACTCGTTTCATGGAAGATTTAATTCGTGCAAACGAAGTTCCATTTAGTACAAAATTAGTTAATAAAATTAATGATAAAACTCCATATGTTGGAATTATTTATAACTTAGTAATTTCTTTACCAATTGTTATTATATTCTGTATTATTGGTGGATTAGGATATGTTAACTCAGGTGATTATCCATATGCTGAATCTGCAAATAAATTATATTCATTTGCTGATTTAATGGGTACATGAACTGCATTGTTAGCATTTACATTTATTTTACTTGCAATTATTGGTGCTTTAAAAAATAGAAGAACAAATGCAGTTAAAGTTGAAAAATCTAAATTCTTCAAACCTTCTGCAATGTTATCTATATTATTAGTATCATTACCAATATTCTTCACATTCTTTGCTCCAATTGCTGATTTATTCTTCTTATTTAGAATCCCAACAAATATTGATAACTATACTAATGACGTATTAGTTCCAAGAATTATGCTTGTTGCAGTATTGTTCTTATATATTTGTTTAATGGTTGGTCCTGAATTGATTGAAAGATTATACTTAAAATTTAAATACGGTTCTGTTGATCTTGGTTTAGTTGCAAAAACTAAATTAATGGCTAATGCTAAAGGAATCAGTGTTGAAGAAGAAATTATTAATAATTTAGTAATTGAAAGAAGAACTCAATTAGAAGAATTTGAAAAAATTGCATTAGGAAGAAATGAATTAACAAAACAAGAAATTGATACAATTAATGGTGAAATTATTAATGAAGATCAAAATGGTTTGGTTAATGAAAATTCTAATTATCAAGAATTAAATTGTGTAAATGTAGAGCATAATACTGAACATAAATTTGTCCATATAGCATTATCAAAGTCAAGTGATATTGATAATGAACAATCTTGAAAATTATAATAATTAATAGTTAATAAAAAAACTATGCATTAATTTGCATAGTTTTTTATATATCTATTTACTGTTTTTATTTTTAATTAATTCATTTTTTATCTTTATATATTTATTAATTAGACTAGATGATTCTTCTCTCTCAATTGAACCAATTGGATATTTATCTCTTTTAGTTATTTCATTAGTTAGAAATAAGTTTATTTTATTGATTTGAGATTCATAAATTTGTTTCATTAATACATTCTTGTCATAATTATATTTACTACTATTTTCACTATTTTGTTTAACCTTTTGTTCAATCAATATTACTAAATCTTTGTTGTATTGATTTATAGTTGAAAATTCATGAAATATTTTAAAATTACTTTCATTAATACTGACAATATTAGTATTAGATGAATAAAACTCAATTAGCATATTAATGACATTATATAATCTATTATCCATTTGAATATAATAATTATTTAATATCAAATTTGGAATTTCATGATCAATTAAACATGCTAAGATTAATCGATCATTATAATATTGGTAATTTTTTTCATATTGATCAAGATATGTTTTTTTAATAATTTGATCTGATTTGGGATTGAGACGATTTGAAAATTCATATTTATTATTTTTAATATTAAAAATAT
>CASFKH010000031.1 GCA_949295235.1 uncultured Ureaplasma sp.
ATCTGAAATCATTTTAAACTCTCCAGAAGCCGAATCATTATGTGGTCATGGTGATATGTTAATAAAAACTACTGATAAAAAGATTTATCATTTACAAATGCCATTTGCAAATCGTACTTTCTGTAACGATTTAATTGAATTAATTAATTCTACATTTGAATGTTAATTTATGAGTGATTGTATTTTTTGTAAAATTGCATCCGGTGAAATTGATGCTAAAAAAGTTTATGAAAATAAATTTGTTATTGCATTTCTAGATGTTAATCCAATTTCATATGGTCATACTTTAATTATTCCTAAAACTCATTTTAGTAATTTATCAAATTGTGATGATGAATATTTATCAAATATTTTGATTTGTGCAAAAGAATTATCTAATCTTTATTTAGATAATTCAGATAAAATTTTAGGTTTTAATTATTTATCAAATATGGGTGAAATTGCTGGTCAAGTTATTGATCATTTCCATTTACATTTAATTCCTAAATATCATAATGATTTAGGTTTTAGTGTTAATTCAAAAAAAGATGAAAAAAGTTTTATTGAAAATTATTTTTTAGATAAAATTATTATCAAATAAAGATAGTAAAATGAATAAAACTTTTAATAAAATATTGTTAATTTCTGGTTCAATTTTATTATCTGGTAGTGTGATAGCACTACCTTTTTCATTATTATCATTAAGTTCAAATAGTATTGTAATTGGAAATTTTCAATCTTATATGTCACCTGAAGTAATGGATAAAATTAATGATGAATATAACATTAATTGACAATATTATTCTTCAAATGCCGAAATTCCTACGTATATGAAGAATAAAACATTAGATTTAGCAGTTGCAACAAATAATATGGTAGGACAACTAGTTGTAAATGACCAAATCCAAAAAATTGATTGAAAAAAATTAGATCTAATTACTCCTAAAGGAACACCAGTAGAAGATTATAATGATTTATATAATCGTGATGATGCAAATGATTGTATCATTATTAAGCCTATTTGAGATCTTTGTGAAATAATTGGAAAAAAAATTGGCATTGATAATTTATTAGAATATTGTATTCCATATTTTTGTCAAGATTTAGTTTTCGGATATAATGGTGAAACTATTAATGAATTAACATCTAATTCAAATTTTAATGACATCTTTGATTATATTACTAATACAAACATTGACAATAATAGGTTTATAAATGGTAATTCACGTGTAATGATGATAAAAGATGCAAGAACTGTATATGATGTATGTAGCTTGATGATGAATAAAAATATTAATCCTGAAGGTGCAGTTCTGGAAGAAAATAATAAAAACCAAAACAATTCCCCAACAATTGAGTATATGAATTCAGTTTATGATAATATTATTGAAAAATATAATAATATAACAAATAAAAATACAATTACAGTAAATTCAGATTCAAATATAATTTTAAATAAATTTGCTAACAATGAAATTCAAGGTGCTTTTTTTTATAATGGAGATGCAATTTATTCATTATTAGGAGGAGATAATATTTCAATCATTGATGAATTTAGTAGTGAACAAATTGATGAATGAACATGCTCTAAACATATGATAATTCCAAATATGACAAATAATTTTTTGGCAATGGATGCTTTTGTAATTAATAAATATTTAGATGATTCTAAAACTGATGAAGTGTATGATATTATTAAAAGTTTATCTTTAGATTTTAATTTAGAAAATGAAGATTCATATACAATGATGAACTTCGATTATGTAAACTATACTCCATGTTACTCAAATATTTATAATTATGTAATTAATGAAAATGGATATTTTCATGAATGTTTTCCAAATAACGAAAAACTTTCAGATTTATTAATTGAATTAATATCAATTGAAAATATTAACGTTACTGATCAAAACATCGAATTACCAATAAGTAATCTTGCTGAATCTAATATGAACATTGCCTTTACAAATTTTATTGATAAAATTTAAACATGAAAATTGCAATATTTCCTGGTTCATTTGATATTTTTCATGATGGTCATTTATTTGTATTAAAAAAAAGTCTTTATTTTTTTGACAAAATTATAATTTTAGTATGTAATAATAGTTTTAAAAACCATAATTACTCTCTTGAATTTAGAAAAAATAACATCATAAATATAATTAAAAATAACAACATTAAAAATGTTGTTGTAAATACTAATAGTGGTTCAACAATGAAATATTGTGAAACTCACAATATTTTAAACTTAATACGTGGAATCAGAGATAATAAAGATTATGAATATGAACAAAATTTATTGAATGACTACAAAAGTAGTTTTAAGAATATTAAAATTTTATATATTTACAGTAATGATAAATTTAGAAATATTCGTAGTTCATTAATTATTAACAATAGATAATTGATTAGATATAATATTTTTTAAATCATTAAATCATTCTGGATTTTCAAGTGAATATGCTTTTAGTTTATTTATTCCTTGACAAATTTTTTGGTCATTATAATAGTATCAAGCACCAGATTTTTTAATTATATTGTGTTCTATAGCATAATCAATCATATCCATTGTAGAGTCATATCCTTCATTAAAATATATATTTATAAAACAAGTTTCAAATGGTTTACCTAATTTATTTTTTACAATAGTTATTTTACTTTTAATACCAATTTTTTCTTGTCCATTTTTAATTAAATCACTTTTTTTAACTTCAATTCTTATGCTTGCAAAAAATTTTAATGCTTTTCCACCAGTCGTTGTCTCTGGATTTCCATACATTATCCCAATTTTTTCTCTTAATTGATTAATAAATATAATTGCAGTAGATGAAGTTGATAAAGGTTTTTGAATCCTTCTTAATCCTCTTGACATTAATCTTGCATGCAATCCAATTTTATTATTTTCTTCAATTGAATCATCAAGTTCTGATTCACTATTCATTGCTGCAACTGAATCAACAATTATTAATCCATAAATATTTTCTTTTAATGCATCTTCAATTATAGAAAAAGCTTTTTCACCATTTTTGGGTCTACAGATTGTTATATTGTCTATATCAATTCCATTATTTTTTAAATAGCTAATATTTAATGCACATTCTAAATCAATGTACAAAATTCTATCATTATTTAAAATTGCTTGTTTTGCAATTTGAAGGGCGATTGTAGTTTTTCCCGATGATTCATTACCATAAATTTCTGTAATTCTTGATTTTGGTATCCCTCCACAATTTAGTATATTATTAAAATTTAAATTACCAGTTTTTATAACTTCAAGTGGTTTATCTAGTTCTTTAATTCCAATAAATTCATTAGAATATTTTTTTAGAAAAAATTCATTTATATTATTTTTCATTTTTTAACCTCCACTTAATATAATGATGAAAATTAAAAAATTACTCATTTTTTTAACATTTTGTATTAATTAATTTTTGAATAAGGTATTTAATTGCATATTTAGCAACCATTTTACGTTTTTTATTTCTTGAATAATGTTTATTTATATTTATTTTTTTTACATATACCTTATCTTTTACAAATAATCCAATATAGAATAATCCATTTAATTTATTTTCGATAGATTTAGGTCCGGCATTTCCAGTAATAGAAATTGCAAGATCAGCATTATATTTTTTTGCTGCATTTATTGCCATTAATGATGCTATTTGGCTACTGATTGTACCAAATTGATTAATTTTAGAATTTGAAATATCAAGCATTTTATTTTTCATTTCAGCAGAATATGTAATTAATCCACCTAAATAAAATTTACTAATATTTGGATATGAACCAATTATATGAGCTAATAGTCCACAAGAAGCAGATTCGATTGTAATTAACTTTAAATTACTTAATATTAAAAAATTAATAATCTTTTTTATTGAATAAGATTTGTTTTTCATATCTTATATTATAATTAAAATAGTGTTTATATTTTTATATTTTCGATATTTAAGGAAATTAAAAAAATGTCTTTTTTAAATAAAAATAAAAAACAAAATTCTGAGTTAAATTATGAAATTGAAAAATATAAAAAACTAAACAAAATTTTAGAAGAAAAAATTAATTACTATAATAACATTGCTCCAGATCAATTAATAAATTATGAATTGTCAAATTTATCAAATCAATGAAAATCAATATTAAAAAAAGAATATGATAGTTATATTAAACAATTAGAAGAAAATGCAAATATAAAAGCTAGAAATATTTTATGAGATGCATTAAGTAAAATTGATATAGATAGTTTTAAAGAAGATTACATTTATAAAATTAAATGTAAAAATGATGAAACTAAATCAAGATTAATTGGATTGAATGGTAGAAATAAAAAAGCTTTTGAAAAAACTTGTGGATTAGAGCTAATGATTTCTAAAAATGATGATGAGATAAAAATTTCATGCACCAACCTAATAAAAAAAGAACTTGCATCAAGGTTATTAAATAAATTATGTAATACAAAAAATATTGAACCTAATAAAATTAAAAATTATTATGAAGAAATTAAATTAACTTTTAATAATGAGTTAATTATTTTAGGAAAAGAGATTGCAAGAGATATTTTGACAATTTCATATAATAATGATCAAATACATCATGATATTGGTTTAATGAAATATCGTATGACATATGGCCAAAACTTACTTGAGCATAGTATTGAGTGTGCAAAGATTGCTAAATCTATTGCTAGAAAATTAAATTTAGATGTCAAACTTGCTATGCAATGTGCTTTTTTTCATGACATTGGAAAAGTTTTAGAAAACGATTCAAATGATATGAATCATGTAGATTTAGGAGTTGAATGAGCAATTAAATTTCAATTTCATGAATATATTATAAATTCAATTGCTTCTCATCATGGGGCAACATCAATTAATTCAATATATGCAGCAATTACAAAATTTGTAGATGAGATTTCGGCATCTAGAAAAGGGGCTAGAAAAAACTCAAAGGATTTATTTGTTGAAAGAGTAAAATTGTATGAACAAATTTGTTTTAAATTTCCAGAAGTTAAAGATTGTTGAGTATTAAACACTGGATTTTTAATTAAGATAATTGTAAAACCTAATTTAGTAAAAGATGATGAATTAGAACTATTAGGTATTAGAATAAAAAAAGCATTTGAAGACAATGAAATAACAAGTAATTATAATATTACTATTGAACTTATAAAAGAAAATATTTTTAAAATTAAAACTGAAAAAAATATTAGCAAATAATTACTTGAATGTTGCTAAATATTCTTGAATATATTCAAAGTATTTTTGTTCTTCATAAAGTTTATTAAGATGTTTTGAAATATTTACTAGTTTAGGATTAGTGTCTAGATTTTGGTATTTTTTTAACTCTTTTGAAATTGTAATATAGGATTGATTTTTATCATATTGGATACATATTTGAGTTATATTTTCACTTATTTCATGAATAATTTCTTTGTCTTTTTTTGAATATGGAAAGTGAATAGAATCAAATTTTTGCATTAAAGTACTTAAATCAGTTTTTGTATCAATATTATTTTCTTTAAAGAATTTAACTGTTTGCATCAAATTTATTTTTTGATTATTGATTAATAATTGATAATTATATTGACTATTTATATCAACACAAATTTGTTGAGACTTAATAATTCATAAGTCTATATTTAAAAGTATTTTTGTATAATGATTGATTAACATATGTTGTTTATCTTCAATTACATGAGGACTGTTTTTAATTTTATTAATTTCATTAAAATCAGTAAATATTTCTTCACATAAACTATATCAATCATTAATGTCGATAGCAGAAAAGATTTTGTTATTCGATTTTTTTAATTCTTGATATAAATTATGAATTTTTACAATGAATTTTAACATTGTATTAATTTTTAAATAATTGTCTTTTAATCATTTATTTAATTCAATAGACATATTAATATTATTTAATTTATTATTCATTTCATCAATAAATAATCATGTTTTATTAATTTTATTTTTATCTACACTTGAAATGTCATTACATATTTTATTGAATATGTTTGCATGACGTTGTAATTGAATTGAAAAATCAGAACTATAATTTTCTTTTTTCATTAATTGAGAAATTTTGTTTTCTAAAGATATAAATTGATTTATGGTTAGAAAAAATTGGTAATAATTTATAAGTTTATCTGCATATACATTCATTAATTCAATAAATTTTATATTAGCAGGATTATTATCAAGGGATTTTGCATCTTGCATTTGTGAATTTATTTTATTTTTATAATCATGAATAATTTTAAAATTATCTGGATCATAAATTTTTTGAGTAATAAAATAATTATAAAATTCTTCTAATGATTCATTTAAAGCAATCACCATATTTGATAAATTCTTAGAATTATCATTATTATTGGTTAGGATATGTTTATCAATTTCTTCACCAAAATTTTTCATTCCTATTTGAATTTTATTGATTTTTTTTATTAATTTTGAAAATTTAAAAACAAATAAAGTGTCATTCAATTGAGATGCATTATTTAACATTTCTTTTCATTTTTTTTGTTTATTTTCCCAATTATTAGATAATTCTTTTGGTTCATAATTTTTAATATTTGGATTGTTGTTGTCGATGTATTTAACTAAATATTCATATGTATAATTTGAGTATTTTTTTTGATATTCATTATAAATTTCTAATTCTGATTTTAGTTTATTATGACATTGTTTGACCTTAAAATATGAAAACAAATATATTCCAAAAATAATAGTTAGAATAGCAATAAATATTCAAAGTACAATTGCAATTATTTCGTTTGCAGACATTAGAGCTCCTTATTTATATATTAATTGTATGTTTATATTTGATTTTTAATTAATTTTTTGTCAAATATTAAATTTAATACAAAAAAATTATTCAATATTGTGATTTTTAATTTTTATATTTTTAAAAATGTTATATAATTCAAATTGTGTTATATTTTTTTTTAATGAAAAATTAATACACACGGAATAGTTGTATAATTTGATTATGTCAAGTTTGTATAACTAAAATAAATTAACTTAATTTTTAATAAGGAAGAGAAATATGCCTACTATTGCCCAATTAATTAGACATAAACGTAGTGATAAAGTTAAAAAATCAAAATCTCCTGCGTTATTGACAACTTATGATTCTTTAGATAAAAAGATAAATAAAAATCCATCCCCTTTTAAAAGAGGAGTATGTACTCGTGTGGGAACAATGACTCCTAAAAAACCAAACTCAGCGTTACGTAAATATGCAAAAGTTCGTTTAACTAATAATCAAGAAGTTTTAGCATATATTCCAGGTGAAGGTCACAATTTACAAGAACACTCTGTAGTTTTAATTCGTGGTGGTAGAGTTAAAGATTTACCCGGTGTTAGATATCATATTGTAAGAGGGTCTTTAGATACAACTGGGATTGAAAAACGTCGTCAACAACGTTCAAAATATGGTGCTAAACGTCCAAAAGCATCTAATGATAAATAGTAAATAATAGGAAAGGTGACAAATTATGAGAAAAGCAAAACCTGAAAAAAGACAAGTATTAGCTGATCCAATATATAATTCAAGATTAGTTACTAAATTAATTAATTCTATTATGTTAGATGGTAAAAAAGGATTAGCCCAAAGAATTTTGTATCAAGCATTTAGTAAAGTTGAAAAAAAGACTGGCAAGCCAGCAATGGAAGTATTCACTGCTGCTTTAGATAATATTATGCCAACTATTGAATTAAAAGTTCGTCGTGTCGCTGGTTCTAACTTTCAAGTTCCAACTGAAGTTACACCAATTAGAAAACAAACACTTGGATTAAGATGATTAACTCAATATGCTCGTTTACGTAATGAAAAAACTATGCAAGACCGTTTAGCTGCTGAAATTATTGATGCATCAAATGGTATTGGTGGTGCAGTTAAGAAAAAAGAAGATACGCATAAAATGGCTGAAGCTAATAAAGCTTTTGCTCACTTGCGTTGATAATAAGGAGATCAAATATGAAACGTGAATTCCCTATTGAAAAATATCGAAATTTTGGAATAATGGCCCATATTGATGCGGGTAAAACTACTACAAGTGAAAGAATATTATTTCATACTGGTGTAAATCATAAAATTGGTGAAACACATGATGGTGAATCAACAATGGATTGAATGGTTCAAGAAAAAGAACGTGGTATTACAATTACCTCTGCAGCAACTTATGCACAATGAAAAGGACACGAACTTAATTTAATTGACACACCAGGACACGTTGATTTTACTGTTGAAGTTGAACGTTCATTACGGGTATTAGATGGTGCTGTTGCTGTCTTGGATGGTCAAAATGGTGTTGAACCTCAAACTGAAACTGTTTGACGTCAAGCAACAAAATATAATGTTCCAAGAATTGTTTTTATTAACAAAATGGACAAAATTGGTGCTGATTTTGAATATTCAGTTCAAACAATGATTTCTCGTCTTGGGGTCAAAGCAACTCCAATTCAATATCCAATTGGAGCAGAAGCTGATTTTATTGGTAATATTGATTTAATTGAAATGAAAGCTTATTATTATGATGGTAAAGAAGCTGAAGATTTTGAAGTTAAAGATATTCCCGCTGATTTATTAGAAACTGCAAAAACATGAAGAAATAAAATGTTAGATGATGTAGTTCAATTTGATGAATCAATAATGGAAAAATATTTAAATGGTGAAAAATTAAGTATTGATGAAATTAAATCATGTATTCGTAAAGGTGTAATTTCAACTGAATTATATCCAGTTCTTTGTGGAACAGCATTTAAAAATAAAGGTGTTAAAAAATTATTAGATGCAATTGTTGAATTTTTACCTTCTCCTTTAGATGTACCTCCAATAAAAGGTGAAATCAATAACGGTGATATTATTGAAGTAAAAGCTGATGATAATGAACCATTCGCTGCACTTGCATTTAAAGTTGCAACTGACCCATTTATTGGAAGACTTACATATATTCGTGTTTATTCAGGTGTTTTACAAAAAGGTTCTTATGTTGTTAATTCAACAAAAGATAAAAAAGAACGTATTTCTCGTCTTGTAAAAATGAATTCTAATGCACGTAACGAAATTGATGAAATCGGAGCAGGAGACATTTGTGCAATTATTGGTTTAAAAGAAACTACTACAGGAGACACAATTTGTGATGAAAAAAGACCTGTAATTCTTGAACAAATGCAATTCGCTGAACCTGTAATTTCATTAGCAATCGAACCTAAATCAAAAGGTGATCAAGAAAAAATGGGTATTTCATTATCAAAATTAGCTGAAGAAGACCCAACATTTAAAACATATTCAGATGAAGAAACTGGTCAAACAATAATTGCGGGAATGGGTGAATTACATCTAGATATTCTTGTTGATCGTTTACGTCGTGAATTTGGAGTAAATGTAAATGTAGGTGCACCACAAGTTAGTTATCGTGAAACATTTACAATTGCTGATGAAGCTGAAGGAAAATATATTAAACAATCTGGTGGTCGTGGACAATATGGACACGTAAAAATTAAATTTGAACCAAATCATGATAAAGGTTTTGAATTTGTTGATGCAGTTGTTGGTGGAAAAATTCCAAAAGAATATATCAAAGAAGTTGAAAATGGCTTAAAAGAAGCAATGCGTTCTGGACCATTAGCTGGATATCCAATTATTGATGTTAAAGCTACACTATTTGATGGTTCATATCATGATGTAGACTCTTCAGGAATGGCATATAAGATTGCTGCTTCAATGTGTTTAAAAGAAGCTGCTAAAAAATGTGGACTAGTATTATTAGAGCCAATTATGTCAGTTGATGTAACTGTTCCAGATGAATATTTTGGAGATACAATGGGTGATATCTCAAGTCGTCGTGGTTCAATTGAAGGAACTGAACAAAGAGGAACTGCACAAACTATAAAAGCAAAAGTTCCGTTATCTGAAATGTTTGGATATGCAACTGACCTTCGTTCATTTACACAAGGTAGAGGTCAATATGTAATGCAATTTAGTCATTACGCACAAGCTCCAAAATCTGTGACTGATGAAGTAGTAAGTCATAAAGAAAAAAAATAATTTTTATATATCTATTTTTATATATAATATATTTGTCTAATATGTTCAATTGCAATATTGATAAAAAATTAATAAATTATTCAAATATATTATTAGACAATATTTAAGTAAGAAAAAAAGGAAATTTATTATATGGCAAAAGAAAAATTTAATCGTACAAAACCTCATGTTAATATTGGTACAATTGGCCATGTTGACCACGGTAAAACAACATTAACAGCTGCAATCTGTACTGTTTTAGCAAAAAAAGGTCAAGCTAAAGCAATGGATTATGCATCAATTGATAGTGCTCCAGAAGAAAAAGAACGTGGAATTACAATTAATACTGCTCACGTTGAATATGAAACTGCAAAACGTCACTATGCACACGTTGAC
>CASFKH010000032.1 GCA_949295235.1 uncultured Ureaplasma sp.
ATTTAATTCATCTTTTAAATTGATAAATTCATCACTTGACTTATATTCATTTACAGCATATTTAATTTTTTCTTCCAATTTTTGTTTATCAAATAATAATTGATTTCTTTCGTTTTCAAGTTTTTTGAATTCATCACTTGACTTATATTCATTAATAATATTTATTTTTTCATTATTCAGTTTTTCATTTAATAAACTTACTTCATTTGCTAATTTATATGCTTTTTCTGAATTTTGATTATTTTTATCTAATAATTTTAAATATTCCTCTTCATTTTTAAATTGATTATAAAATTTATCCTTTAAGCTGTTATCATTTTCAATAAAATTTTCAATATAATCTGAAATTGAAGATAAACTATTTAATTCAATATAATCTCCGTTTTCAACATTATCTGAAACTATAACTATTCGATTTGTATTAATATCTAAAAATGCATTAATTTTTTTCCCCATTATTAATCCCCTTAATATAATCAATTATGTTTATTATATCCATTTTATTTTTTAGATCTAAATCTGAATTATTTCCATTACCTACAAAATCTTTGAATGACATTAATTCAATTTTAGTTTTAAGATTGTTTTTATTTTTATATTTTATTAAATCATGATAAATTCCAAAATCACCATATATTCGTTCATAAACTAAAATATAATTATATTTATCAAAAATATTTTTAATTTCAACTAAATTATAATTTGTTAATCACACAATATTTATAAGATCAAAATTAAAATTATTATGAATTAATTCATTATATATTTTATCAATATATGGTCCGTATGAAATTATTACATTTTTATTATTAGAATTATTAATCATTATTTCAAATTGATTAAAATTTTTAATTTTATTTTCACTTGTTTGATTTGTAAAAATTGTTTTTGGATATCTTATAACTTGAATATTATTTGATTTTATTTTGTATGTATAATCAATAAGATAATTTAGTTGTTCAAAATTTCGAGGGCACATAATCTCTACATTTGGAATTGTTTTTAAAAACGCCACATCAAAAATACCATGATGACTTGGTCCATCCCCTCCACTAATATCGGCGCGGTCTAATAAAATTTTAATATTTAAATTTAAACGACTACAGTCATGTAATAATTGATCATAACTGCGTTGTAAAAATGTTGAATAAAATAAACAATATACATTTAACCCTGCCAATGCCATACCTGAAGCTTTTGAAATTGTATGTTCTTCACTTATTCCTGTATCTTCATAATATGGTATTTTATCCACTAACATTTGATTAAATCCACTACCAATATTCATGGCAGGATTTAAAATTCGAATATTTTTGTCATTTTTTATTTTTTCATTTAAATTTTCATATGCAATTAAGCCAAATGTTTTATTATTTTGTTTTAATGATTTGGAATGATAAAATCCTAATTTATCAGTTTCTGCAATTTTATCACCTTTACCTTTTAATGTTTTAACGTGAACAATTACAGGACCATAATGACTAAAATATTTTGCTTTAGATAAAGCTAATCTAATTTTATTAATATTATTTCCATCAACTGGACCAATATATTTAAAATTTAAATTTTCAAAAATATTTTTATTTTTAAAAAATGATCTAAAAGCATAATAAAATTTTTCAATAAAATAATGACTTTTAGAAAATTTAAAATTTTTTTTAAATATATTTTCAAATTGAAAATAATTTTTAGTCAACTTCATTTCATTAATTAATTTTGAAATTTCTCCAACAGATTTAGAAATCCCCATTCCATTATCATTAATAATAATTATTAATGGATCATTTTGATCTGCAATATTATTTAATGCTTCGAGACTTTCTCCATTACTGATTGATGAATCTCCAATTACACAAACATAATAATTTTTATTTAAATATTGTTTTTTATTGTCTTTCTTATTAATAATCTTAACTTTACTATACATTCCTTCTAATACACTTAATGCATTTCCACTGTGCCCTGGAGAGTAATGATCATATTTAGATTCATTCATATCCATTAGTCCTGCTAATCCATTTGTTTCACGAATTGAATTAATTTTGTTTATACGATCTGTTAACATTTTATGAACATAAGTTTGATGACCAGTATCATAAATAAGTTTATCTTTGAGTAAATCAAATTCAAGTAATATTGAAATTGTAAGTTCAACAATACCTAAATTACTTGATAAATGAATTTCTTTTAAATTAGATAGAGAAATTAAATATTCCCTAATTTCTTGAGCAAGAATATTTAATTGTTTA
>CASFKH010000033.1 GCA_949295235.1 uncultured Ureaplasma sp.
CATATCAATATAAAAATATAATAGTTAGATTATGATTATAAATCTTTGATAAATTGTTATTTATAAAATAATCTCTCACATTCATAGCATTTACAAATTTTTTATTATGAACGTATTGATACAAATAATCATTAATATCAAAAAAATTAAAATTTTTGTTGTATTTAGAAAAATCTTTTGTTTCAATATTATTTAATTTAATATTAAAAATATTTAAAATTTTTTTTTCTAATTCAATAACAAAATTTTCATAATTTATAATTTCAGACTGTTTTATCTTAAAACATAAATCATAATATTCTTCTATAATGTCATTTGATTGATTAATTTCTATATTTCTATTTATTAAAAAATGCTTAAAATAAATTCCATTGTAATTAGAATTATTAGACAAAAAATTAATAGCTTCTAAATAATTTTCATCAAAATTTTCTTTTATTTGATATACATTATAATTTTTACGATTATCAAAATTTATAAGATCATAATTATAATCAAATTTTTGAAAAATTGGAAATGATGATGGTAACAATTTAAAATCATTAATTAAAATTTTTTCAAATCTTGAAATAAATTCAAAGATGTTAACATAACTAATTTTGTTCATATTAATTCTCTATTATACATTTACGGGCAATATTTTTTGAATATAAATCATTACTATCACATTGTATGGTAACAATTTGCATAGGAGTTGGACAATAAAATATTTCTTCACCATTATTGTTTCAAATTTTACTAATTTTAATTTTAACATCTTCACCTTTTGGTCTCAAAATTGAGATAGTATCATTAATTTTAAAATTATTTTTTACTGTTATTTCATATGTATTATTGTCAATTTTTTTATTAATAACAAAAATATAGTTTTGAACCAATTTCTTTGTTTCATCATGATATAACATTTTATCATAATTTGCATCTCCATCCATAAATGCATTATCAATTGGTCTATTAGCACATAATTTTAGATTTTGTTTAGCAGTATTAAAATCAATATCATTATCAATAAATTCTCTATATGTTTTAACAACTGTTGAAATATAATGAACTGATTTCATTCTTCCTTCAATTTTGAATGAACTAATTCCAAGATTTATTAGTTTATTAATATATTCTAATTGATACATATCTTTTGCAGACATTGTAAAATACTTATTTTTATTTTTTATATCTTCATTTTTAATTTCATAAATTCATCTACATGATTGTGCGCATCCTCCAATATTTGCATCACGAAGACTAAAATTATTGCTCATCATGCATCTACCACTATAAGAAATACAAACTGCACCATGTATAAAAACTTCAACTTCAATTTGATTATTCAAATTTTTCATTAATGATTCAATTTCATTATAACTTACCTCTCTTGCTAACACCACTCTGGTTGCGCCATTTCTTTTTCAAAATAATGCCGATTTCGAATTGCAAATTGATTGTTGAGTTGAAATATGAATATTTTGCTTTTTTTCATTTAACATTTTAATTAAAAAAGGATCTGCTGTTATAAATCCATCAGGGTTTGTTGCAATTAATTTGTCAATAAATTCATTTGCCATTTTTAACAAACTATTATGACATAATATATTTGTAACTAAATATACTTTTTTATTAATTGAATGAGCAAATTTAACAATTTCATCAATATCATTGATATTAAAATTTGAAGCATGGGCACGCAATGAATAAGCTTTTGCCCCTAAAAAAATTGCGTCTGCTCCATATTCAAATGCAAAATAGGCTTTTTCTAAATCTCCTGCTGGTGCAAGTAATTCAACTTTATTTTTTTTCATAATTTAATATTTCCTCAATACCACCTATAAAACCGGATGAAATTTTTTTAGATTTACTAAAATCAACTACTTTTTGATATGAAAGATTAATTAAATTTTCATCAATGACATTATTTTCAAAATTATTAATTAAATTCTTATAAATTTTATAAATTTCTAATGCATAATTTTCATCTTGAAATATATTATCAATTTTTATATAATCAAGTTTATTTTTTCAAAGTTCATACAATTGTTTAATTATACATAATTCATAACCAGTTAACATATGACTTCCATGTTTATCTTCATATATGATATTTGAAAATCTACGATTAAGTTCTTTGATGTAATAAACTTTGTTTTGAACATATTCATCATCCCTATCTTCAACATAATTTTTGAAATTTGAAATTAGATTTCATCTTGAATGCATTATAAAAACATGTCCCTGAGCCAATAAACAAATTTTTAAATTATTTGGTTTATTTTTCAAAATTGTTAAAATTTCAGCTAAAAATAATTCATTTGAAACAGATATAGAATTAATATTATTTTCTAAATAAAAATCGAATTGACCATATGAAGTTACTAATGTATTAGGATCATAATGAAGATTTATGTTAATATTTTCTTCATAACAAATTTGAGCAACTGCAAAATCATTAAATACAATTTTATCAATATTATTTTTTAATGAATTTAAAAATAATAAATAGTTTTTTAAAGATAAAATTTCGTCTTCAAAAAAGAAAGAATTAACATTAATTCAAATTTTAGTTTTTATATTATTTGAATTAATATAATCAATAATTTTAACTAATTCATCATTAGTGCAATTATAGTTATTTCGAACTCCAAAATTACTATTTGTTAATAACAAAATATCAACACAATTTTTTAATAAATTAATCGCATCTTCATAACTGTATGGTGTAGTAATTATTTGCATAATAATAGTTTATCCTATATATAATATTATTATAAATAATAATTATGAATACAATTTATGAAGATATAATCCATATAAAGACAAATTCAATACATAAAAAGGGTACAATATTGTTTATCCATGGTTTTAGTTCTTCAAACATGATTCATTATAATTTTTATAAAAATTTTGATATTAATTGTGGTTATGATTATATTGCATTCAATTTACCTGGACACCAATTTAAAAATAATTCAAAAAAATTTAAAGATTATGA
>CASFKH010000034.1 GCA_949295235.1 uncultured Ureaplasma sp.
AAAAGATGGATTCAAAATTAATATCGAATAAATTATATATATTTTTATAATAATATAATTCAATATTACTTACATTCAATTTTTTTGATAACATTTTTAAATATTTTTTTTCTTTATCATTATTAGTAATAATTGGGCGAACAAATAAAGATGATTCCATAATTATTTTTTTCTTTTAAGTAAGAAATAAACTAATAAAAGTACTAACACCATAACTATTGTTAATACACAAAATATAATTAAATTTCGTTTATTAGCAGAATGTTTAATTGCAGCAATTTCATCTTCACTTAATATATTTGTAGTATAAGTTGAATCAATCCGTTTTATACGAATATTATTTGTTATTAGAACAAATACTTGATAAATAAACAAAAATCCAGTAACTGAACATACCACAATTATCACAATTTTGTTAAGTTGAGGATAAATTCCTAAATTTTCTGAATATTGATGAATAAATCACTCATTTGAATTTATACAACCAAAACTAGGAGCATTTTGCCCTCCAAAAACTCATATACCTTTAAAATAAGTAATAACAAATACTAATAAGATAATAAATAATGATGTGATGAATATATATAATACAAATCAATTAAGATTAATATTACTTATAAATATTTTTTTATAGATTTTTTGAATAATATTTGAGACAAAATTAGAATTAAAGTTCTCCAGAGATGATTTATATTCTTTTTTTATAAAATGATAATTTATAAGTGAAAAGGTAAATATTAAAAATGAAGGAATAAATAATAATACAACAAGTGCATAGTATCCATTATCAATATAATTAGTAATTGTGTGGAAATGGTAATTATTTAATACAATTACCAATAACCCAATTATTGATCCAAGCATTACAAATAATGAGAATAATAATTTGATTAAAGAATAATTTTTTTCATATTTGAAAAATTTAGGAAAATTATCTTTATTTATTTGAGTAGATAATATTTGACTATTAATTTCTTCTTCTTGTTGAAATTGTTGATTAACTTGTTTAAATTCAAAAGGGTTTTTGATAGTATCTACCAAAACTTGATAAGGATTTGTTAAACCATAATCTTCAATATTATTTGTAGTGTAATTATTTTTTTCAATATTATCCATATATTATAAATATTATAGCAATAAATCTACAATAAAAAAACCAGTTTCCTGGTTTTCTATTATTATTTTTCAGAACTATTTTCTTCTTTAACTTCAGCTTCATTATCTGAATTATTTTCAGTATTATTAAACATTTGACTTGCTTGAGCGAAAGCTTGTTCAAGTGTATTTACTTTTTGTTCAAGTTCATCATATTTATTAGCTGATATCAATTCTTTTATTTCATTTATTTCTTTTTCTAGTTCAGATTTTTTATCTGCTGGGAATTGTGGATTTGATAATACATTTTCAAATTCAATTACTAATCTTTCTGCTTTATTTTTAAGTTCTATATGTTTTTTAACTTCTTCATCTTTTTCTTTGTTTTCCTCAGCTTCTTTAACCATTCTTTGAATTTCTTCTTCACTTAATCCTTGTGAATCTTTAATTGTTATAGAATTTTCTTCATTAGTTTTTAGATTTTTTGCTTTTACAGACATAATTCCATTTGCATCAATACTAAAACTAATTTCAATTTGAGGAACACCAGCTTTTGCAGGTTGGATACCAGTTAATTGGAAGTTACCAAGTAATTTGTTATCTTTAGCCATTGGACGTTCACCTTGAACAATAACTATATCTACACTTGGTTGATTATCAACTGCAGTACTAAATATTTGAGATTTTGTAACTGGAATTGTTGTATTACGTTTAATTAACGGAGTTGCAACTCCTCCCATTGTTTCAATTGATAATGTTAATGGAGTTACATCAATTAATAGTATGTCATCAACATCTCCACTTAATACTCCACCTTGAACAGCAGCACCCATAGCAACTACTTCATCAGGGTTTATAGAATGGTTTGGAGTTTTACCTGTCAATTCTTTAACTAATTCTTGAACTGCAGGCATTCTTGTCGATCCACCAACTAATAATACTTCATTTATTTCTTCTTTTGAGAATCCAGATTCTTTAATTGCATCTTCAACTGGTTTTTTACAACGCATTAATAAATTTTTAGTTATTTCTTCAAATTTTGCTCTCGTCAATTCTTTTTCAATATTAATTGGTCCATTTTCATTCATTGCAATGAATGGTAATAGAATTTGAGCAGTCAATTGACCTGATAATTCAATTTTTGCTTTTTCAGCAGCATCTTTTAAACGTTGCATTGCCATTTTATCTTTTGATAAATCAACATTAAAATCCTTTTTAGCTTCATCAATTATTCAGTTCATGATAGCATTATCTCAATCATCTCCTCCTAATTCATTATCACCAGAAGTTGAAATTACTTCAAATGTACCATCAGACATATCAAGGATTGATACATCAAATGTACCACCTCCTAAGTCAAATACAAGAATTTTTTGTTCTTTATCAGTTTTTTCTAAACCATAAGCCAATGCGGCAGCAGTTGGTTCATTAACAATTCTTGCAACTTCTAATCCTGCAATTCTTCCAGCATTTTTAGTTGCTTGACGTTGTGCATCATTAAAATATGCAGGAACTGTAATTACCGCTTTACTTACTTTGTGTCCAATTTTCTTTTCGGCGAAATTTTTAATATAAGCTAAAATTTTAGCTGAAATTTCTTCAGGAGTATATTTTTTACCTTCTACATCAACTTCATATTTTTCTCCCATATGACGTTTAATAGAAACAATTGTATTTGGATTAGTTATCATTTGACGTTTAGCAGCATCTCCTACAATAACTTCATCTCCTTTAAATGAAACAACTGAAGGAGTTGTACGTTTACCTTCTGGATTTTCTAATATCATAGGTTTTTTGCCATCCATTATTGCAACAGCAGAGTTTGTTGTACCTAAGTCAATACCTAAAATTACTTCTTTAGCCATAATTGTTATTCTCCTTTGTATAAAAATTTAATGCATTCATTCAATGCAATTATAGTATAACACAAAAATTAGCACTCTACAAAAAAGATTGCTAATTTAAATTTTTTTTAATACATTATTGCAAATATTAAACCAATTATTACTGCACAACATAAAAAATAGGAAACTATTAATATTAAAATTTTTTGTTTTTTACTAAATTTATAATTTTTAGGTTCATCAAATTTAATTTTTTCGTATTTTTCAACAATTTTAT
>CASFKH010000035.1 GCA_949295235.1 uncultured Ureaplasma sp.
AAGGAAAAGTAGCTGGATGAGAAGTTAAAAAAGAAAAATGTGAAAGAGTGACTGCAGTATGCAAAACTAAAGAAGAAGCTCTTGAAAAAGTAAAAGTATTAGCTGCTAACTCTGGTGCTACTGTAATTATTAGAAAAATGGATGGAAGTATTCAAGATACTATAAAATTTGCATCAAAAGACGAAAAATAAAAAACATTATTTGATTAATGTTTTTTTTATTTCCCAATTTGTATTTTTAGCTTGCTATTTTAAAATAACAAGTAAAAAAATAAAAATTAATTTTGAATCAATTAAATAAGGTAGAAAATAAAATATATGGAAGATTTAAGAATATATTTAGATATTGGTAATTCTAATATAAAATTATTATCTAAAAATACTATTAAAATTTATAAAAGTACATTTTCAAACTTTAATAAATTGATAAAGAAATATAATTATTGCAAATGAATAATAATCATTACTAATATTAACAAAGATAAATTTATTGACATTCTAAATAAAAATAATATTGATTATAAAAATATTTCTTATAAAAACCTAAAAAATATAAATTTAAATGAAAAAATAAAAATCGAAGAAGTTGGTATTGATATCCTATTAGCATCACAGTATCTCAAAAATGATACAGGTGTAATAATTATGAATGGAACTTATTTAGTTTCAATATTAGTAATTAAATCAAAAATAACTTCAGTATCAATTCAATTAGGGGTAGGTGTGCAATCTAGGATATGCTGCAAATCACTAAATGTGAATTGTGAACTAAACTACTGAAAATATATTGCTGATAATACCTTAAAATCAATTAGTTTAGCGAATTATATATCAATATATGGAATTATTAATTTTTATAAACAAGAATATAAAATATCTAAATTCATTTTAACTGGTAATGGTTTTAGTAATTTTGATTTAAACTATTTAATTTCAAATAAATATAAAATTCAAATAATAGATAATTTGGTTTTAAAAATGTTGCAAAAATTAATTTAGTATTGTTTAAAATCTAAGTCTATTTTATAATATTTATAGTAATCAAAGATTAATAGGAGATTAATATGGCTAGTAAAGCAGAACTTGTAAAACAATTAAGAGCAATGACAAATGCTGGAATGACTGATTGCATGAAAGCGTTAAATGAAACAAATGATGACTTAGAAAAAGCGGTTGAATGATTAAGAAAAAATGGATCAATTAAGGCAACAAAAAAAGCAGATGCAATTGCAGCTGAAGGATTAGTAATTGCTAAATTATCTAATGATCATAAAAAAGCAGTAGTAGTAGAAGTTAATTGTCAAACTGATTTTGTTGCAAAAAACCAACAATTTATTGAATTTGCAAATAATATTAATAATCAAATTATGAATAATGCTAATTCAAATAATGATATTTCTTCTCTTAATATTAATGGTAAAAATATTTATGAATGCGGTATTGATTTAACAGCTACAATTGGAGAAAAAATTGCATTTCGCCGTGGTGCAATATTAAATGCTAATGATGACCAAACTCTTGGCGTATATACACATATGAATAATCGTATTGCTACTGCAATATTATTAAATGGTAAAGTTAGTGAAGAAGTTGCTAACAATGTTGCTATGCATATTGCTGCTATGAACCCAAAATATATTAATGATACTGAAGTTAATAAAAATTGACTTGCAAAAGAAAGAGAAATTATTTTAGAACAAACAAAATCTGAAACAAATAAACCTATAGAATTTTTAGAAAAAATTGTTGATGGAAGAATAAATAAATTGTTAAAAGAAGTATGTTTAATTTCTCAGCCTTATGTTAAAGAACCATCAATTAGTGTTGGTGAATACTTAAAACAAAATAATGCATCTGCAATTATGATGATTAATTTTATATTAGGTGAAGGAATTGAAAAAAAAGAATCAAATTTTGCTGAAGAAGTTGCTCAACAAATGAACCAATCTAAATAATGAAGAATTTTTCTTCATTATTTTTAACATTAAAAGGAGTTTTATATGAAAAAAAGAATATTAATAAAAATTTCAGGAGCATACTTAAAAGGAAAAGATTCAAATTTTGATATAAAAAAAATTCAAAATTTAGCATTGCAAATTAAAGAGTTATCTAAAGATTATCAAATTGGTATTGTTGTTGGTGGGGGGAATATCTTTAGAGGTAACATTGCCCATAATTTTCAATTAGATCATAATATTGGTGATCAAATAGGAATGTTAGCTACAGTTATGAATGGAATATTATTACAAGATATATTCTTAAAAAATAATATAAACTCAAAAGTGTATTCAGCCATTAGAATTGATAATATTTGTAATTTATATAATTTTAGAAATGTAAATGAATCATTAAATAATGATGTTGTATGTATTTTTGTCTCAGGAACTGGTTCGCCATTTTTTACAACTGACACTGGCGCTTCATTGCGGGCATGTGAAATAAATGCTGATATTATACTAATGGGTAAAAATGGAGTTGATGGGGTATATGATAAAGATCCTCTTAAACATAAAGATGCAATTCATTATGATAAATTAACTTATAAACAAGTTATTGAAAAAGATTTAAAGGTTATGGATTTATCCTCATTAGTTATGTGTCAAGAAAATAATATTTCAATTTTAGTATTTAACATAGATAAAGAGGATTGCTTTATAAAATCTCTTAACAATAAAATTAAAACTACGCTAATAAATAAAGGGGAATAATATGTTTGATTTTGAAAAATATAAAAAAATATTTGAAAGTAATTTTGACAAAGTAAATGATTGATTATTAACTGAATTTTCAAAACTAAGAATTGGAAAAGCTACTCCTGCTATTTTAGATAATATTTTAGTAAATGCATATGATGATAAAATGCCAATAAATCAATTAGCAAATTTAAATATTCCTGATGCTAGAACATTAATTATTAAGCCATATGATAAATCTACTTTAAAAGAAATTGCTGCTGCTATTAATGCTGCAAATATTGGTATAAATCCACAAGTTGATGCTGATGTAATTAGATTAATATTTAAAGCTCCAACTGAAGATGATCGTAAGCTTTTAGTTAAAAAAGCAAAGACATTGGCTGAAGAAGCTAAAATTAGAATTAGACGTATTCGTCAAGAAATTCAAGATGAATTTAAAAAAGAACAAAATATTCTTGATGATGACAAAAAATATTTTCAAACTGAATTAGATAATATAACTAAAGTTTTTAATAAAAAAATTGATGATGAATTAGCTAAACGTGAAAAAGAAATAATGACAATTTAATGAAATATGAATAAATTAAATCACATAGCTTTTATTATGGATGGAAATGGTAGATGAGCAAAAAAGCAAAATAAACCTCGCACTTTCGGACATCAAAAAGGTTTAAAAGCAATGAAAAATATAATTAATTCTTGTTTAGAATTGAATATCCCTTGTATTAGTTTTTTTGCATTTTCAACTGAAAATTGAAATAGGCCGAAAACTGAAGTAAACTACTTAATTAAATTATTAAAATCACAAATGGAGAGTAAAAAAATCCAAAATTGATTTATTTCTAATAATGTTAAATTCATATGAAATGGTTTCACATCAAACATTGATCAAGACATTATTGAAAGTATTTACAAATTAGAAGAGATTACAAAAAATAATTCAAAAATGATCGTACAAATAATGTTTAATTATGGTTCTAAACAAAAAATAATTGAAACATTAAAACGATTAGTAGATGAAAAATTATCGATTAATATTGACAATTTTGAAAAAATTCATAATCATCACAATTTGCCTGATCTTGATTTAATAATTAGAACAAGTGGAGAAAATAGAATTAGCAATTTTATGCTATGGGAATTAAGTTATAGTGAAATTATATTTAACCCAACATTATGGCCTGATTATAACAAGAATATTTTATTAAATGATATTAGTGAATATAATAAAAGAGTAAGAAGATTTGGAAAAATATAATGTTATTAACCAATATAAGGACAAATGAATTATCTCAAAAAACAAAAAACAACATGAAAACAAGAGTTTCTACTTCTATTTTTATGTTTTTATTTTTGTCATTTATATTTGTTGTTGGAGTATTAGCTGATAATACAAATAATTGATCACCAATTAATAATGAACAAGTTAGAACTGTATTTGCATGAATATATTTAATTGCATTTATTCCATTAATTATTATTTGTGCAAAAGAAATATCAAATATATATTACAAATTTTTAATAATTCCTTTTTTGCTTATTATTATAAATATGATTGTATTAATATATGCTCCAACCTTTATTTTTTTCTTAAAGTATTATGGGTATATTAATTTAGAAATTGGAACATTCTATGATTCACTTACATTAACAAACATTTTTGCAATTACACTTGCTTGTTGTATTGTATTTGTGGTAATTATCAATACAATTTTATTATTATGTTATTCCTGTTTTACATTTAAAAACTTTATTATTTTTAACTTGCTAGTAGGGATAATATCAGGTTTTTATTTAGGTTTATTTTTCTTCATGTTTACAAGAGGTTTTTTAACATTATTATGGTTAATGACAATTGTATTCTGTAATGATATCTTTGCATACTTGGGTGGAGTAATGTTTGGTAAGCACAAAATGGCTCCTAAAATTAGTCCTAAAAAAACTTGAGAAGGATTTGGTGTTGGCCAAATAATGACAATTGTAATTGGATTATTATTGTTATTTGCATTTTCTTATATTAAACATAATCCTGATGTTTTACAACAAATTTTTGGAATTCAATTTCAAAAAGAATCAACATATGTTAATGATTCTCAAATTGCAAATAAACCATTATGATGATTCAATATGTTTATTATTTTAACAACATTATCATTATTAAGTGTATTTGGAGATTTAACATATAGTTGATTTAAAAGAAAATATAGAATTAAAGATTATGGATCAATATTACCTGGGCATGGAGGAATAATAGATAGAATTGATTCTCACTCAGTAGTTATTAGTTTTTTCTTTGTTCTAAGTTTCTTCATAGCCTTAGGTGCAAAAACTGTCGTGTTTTTTGGATAATTATGAAAAGAATATTGATATGTGGAATAACAGGTAGTATTGGTCAACTTTCTCTTCAATGTTTAGAGGGATATAAGCTAGTTGGATTTAGTTTTAATAAAAATTTAAAATTGGCTAATGAAATTAAAAACCAATTTCCAAATGTACAAATCTATAGTCCATCAATAAATAATATAAATACTGTAAATGATTTTCATAATCTAATATTAAAATCCAAACCTGATATCATATTAAATGCAATTGTTGGTTTTGAAGGGATTAAAATTACTAAATTTGCCATAGAAAATAACATAGATATTGCTCTTGCAAATAAAGAATCATTTGTAGTTGCTGGAGAATTAATTCAAAAAAGTCTAAAAAATTCTTTAACTAAAATATATCCTATTGATAGTGAACATACAAGTTTATTTGAATTAATACATAGTAGCAAAAAAGAAATCAAAAAACTTTATATAACTGCAAGTGGTGGACCATTTTATAATTTTGATAATCCATATTCAAATAATATAGATTATTCCCAAGCAATTAAGCATCCAAAATGGTCAATGGGAGACAAAATATCAATTGATAGTGCAACATTAATAAATAAAGCATTTGAACTTATTGAAGCTCATTTTTTATATCCTGAATTTGAAATAGAAGCAATTTATCATCCAAATTGCATCATTCATAGCATAGTTGAATTCAAAGATAATTCATTATGAATGAATGCTTTTAATCCTGATATGAAATTATCAATTTATTTAGCCTTGCACAATTTTGTAGCAAATACAAATATTATAAATTCAATTGATTTTCGTAATTTAACCTTAACATTTGATTATATTAATTCTGAAAAGTGAATTCCAATCAAATGAGCAAATGAGTTAATTAAATTTAAGAAATATATAATTGGATTAATAATTTGCTGCTTAGATGACTTTTTGATTGATAAATTTAAAAATAAAATTATAAAATTTAATGAAATAATATACTATATTCAGATTTTTATTGATAAATATAAAAATGAAAAAATCAAAAATTGAGATGATGTATTTTTTTGAAAAGATAAAATAATTTCTGAATGTAAAATTTTAATTGGTGAAATAAATGAAAAAAATTAATGAAATACTTTCAGTTTTAAAAATCTTTAATGAAGATGAATTAAATATTTTTTCATCTTCAATTTTTAAATACGATCATAATGTTGATGATAATAAAATTGTTATCTTAAATTTGTATATAAATAAAGGTCTTGAAATTGAAATAATTAATAAAATACATAATTTTAATAATAGTCAAAATTCAATTAAATTTATTTTGAACTTTGACTTTATTAATATTGATATTTCTTGATTAAAAATATATATATTTGATTATATAAATAATCTTAATAATGAGTTATTAAAAAAAAGTTTAAATAGACAAACTTGTAAAATCATTAATAATAATTTAGAAATTGATTATATAACTGAGTTTGAAAAAGAAAATTGGCAATCTGAAGAAAATAAAATAATTGATTTTTTAAATGAAAAATATGGCTTTAAATTTTCAAAGTTTGAATACATTAAAAATCAAAGTTATGAAAATTATATAAAAAATCATGAACAAGAAATACTAAATAAATTAGCAATTGAAGATAATAAAACTAATATTACAAAACCATATTATAAAACTACATATTCTAAAAGAAATAAAAATTGAATGAATGAGCCAATCACTGAAATTAAAGATCTTAATAGTGAATTTTATAATTATTGTATCAAGGGTCAAATATTTAATATTAAAAAAGAACAATATAAAAATGGTGCTAATTTAATTTCATATTATATTACTGACTTTAGTTCATCAATAGTATTAAAGAAATATATTGCTAATATTAACAATTTTGAAGATGATATCAAAGTTGATGATTGAATCCATGCCTCAATCACACTTCAAATTGCTCATTCTGATCCAAATCAGTATATTGGAAAATTAAATGATTATAATAAAATTGATCCCTTAATTGTTCAACCAATTGATACAAATGAAGTTAAAAGAATTGAATTTAATTTGCATAGTAAAATGTCTTCATATGATGGCTTAATTGATGTAAATAGTTTAAGTAAGTTTTTAAAATCAAATAAATATACAAAATTTGCTATTACAGATCGTTATAATGTTCAATTTTTTCCAGAAATTATAAAAGCATTCAAAAATTCAGAAATTCAACCAATTTTTGGAGTTGAAATGGAAGTATTATCATCAAAAATTGATGCTGTAATTAATCCTAAAAATTTACTAATTTCAAATCAAGAATATATTATATTTGATATTGAAACTACTGGACTATATCCTGAATACGATGACATAATTGAATTTGGAGCAATAAAAATAAAGAATGGAAATTTATATGATAAAGTTCAATTCTTTATAAAACCTACGGTTGCAATGTCTAAAAAAACTGTAGAAATAACTGGAATTAATGAATCAGATTTAATTAATGCCATTGATCAAAAAACTGGATTATTAAAAATTGTAGAATTTTTCAAAGATTCAATATTAGTTGCTCATAATGGAATTAATTTTGATCTTAATTTTATTAATAAAAAACTCGAACAATATAATCTTAATCCAATTTCTAATACTTTGATTGATACCCTTATTATTTCAAGGGGAATCAATATGAATTTTAAATCGCACTCTCTTGAATCTATATGTAAGAAATATAAAATTAAATATGACAAGGATGAAGCTCATAGAGCAGATTATGATGCATTAGTATTAAGTTATGTATGAATAGAGCTTATAAAAAAACTAGAATTAGAAAATGTAAAGTATATAGATGAAATTAATAATGCGATTCAGAATGAATCATTATTCTCATCTACCATTGGAAATTTTATATTGGTTTATGTAAAAAATCAATCTGGTATAAAAGATTTATATGAATTGATATCTAAATCCCACACACAATATTTATATGGAAGACCAACCATAAATTTTGATGAAATTAATAATTATAGAAACAATTTAATTATTGCAAACGCTCCGATTGAATCTGATGTATTTAATGCTGCTTTATCAAAAACAAATGATGAATTAATTAAAATTATTAAAAATTATGATTTTATTACTATTCCAAGCCCTTCTGGATTTGAACATGAAATTTATGCTGGTAATATTACACTTGAAAATGTACAAAAAACTATAAAAAAGATTATTGATATATCATTAAAATTAAACAAAAAAGTAATTGCAGTTTCAAATTCATATTATTTATATGAAACTGATTTTGATTTTTACAACTTATATGTTAATACTCCAATTTTAAATAGAAAAAATCATAGATTTCTAAAATATGGAATTCATCCAAAATTGCACTTTAGAACTACAAAACAAATGCTAGAGGAATTTAGTTTTTTAAATGATCAAAATTTAATTAATAATATTGTAATTAATAATACAAATGAAATTGCTAATTGATTTGACAATAATATTTCTCCACTTCAAACTAAATTATTTCCGCCTCAAATTGAAGGTGTAGATGATAAAGTAAAAGACATGGTTTATAAAAATGCTTGTGAAATATATGGAAAACAATTACCTGATATTGTTAAAAAAAGAATTGAAAAAGAATTGAGATCAATAATTGAAAATGGATATGCTGTAGTATATTGAATTTCACATCTATTAGTTGAAAAGTCTATTAATGATGGATATGTTGTAGGATCAAGAGGTTCAGTTGGTTCTTCATTAGTTGCAACATTATTAAACATTACCGATGTTAATCCTTTACAACCTCATTATTTATGTAAATCATGTAAATTTTCTAATTTTGATATTGATTTAGAGCAATATTTTGATGGATATGATTTACCATACATTAAATGCCCAAATTGTTCAAATATAATGGGAGGAGAAGGACATAATATACCATTTGAAACATTTTTAGGATTTAATGGGGATAAGGTTCCAGATATTGATCTAAATTTTTCAGGGGTTTATCAACCCTATGCTCATAAGTTTATTGGTGATATGTTTGGAAATAATAAAACTTTTAGAGCCGGAACAATTAGTACAATTGCTGAAAAAACATCATTTCAAAATGCAAGAGATTATTTTGAAAAAATAGGTAAAAATGTTTCAAAAGCCGAAATTGAAAGATATGCAATAAAATGTCAAGATGTAAAAAGAACAACAGGGCAACACCCTGGAGGTATAATTGTTGTTCCTGAAAACATGTCTATATTCGATTTTACTCCCTACAATTATCCAGCTGATGATAAAACCCAAGATTGGTATACAACTCATTTTTCATTTGAAGATATACATGACAATTTATTAAAATTTGATATATTAGGACATGATAATCCAACAATATTAAAAATGCTAAAAGATTTAACTGGAATCGATGAAAAAGACATTCCAAATAATGATCCAAAAACAATGAGTTTATTTTCTTCATTAGATGCATTAAATATACAACCATCAGATATTTTAGGAGAAACAACAGGTGCATTAAGTATTCCTGAATTTGGAACTACATTTGTTAGAGAAATGTTAAACCAAACAAAACCTAAAAGTTTTTCTGATTTGATTCGAATTTCAGGATTATCCCATGGAACCGATGTTTGGTTAGGCAATGCGCAGGACCTAATTGTAAACCATGGATTTAGCTTAAATGATATTATTGGTTGTCGTGATGACATTATGGTTTATTTAATACAACATGGAATTGACCCATTAACATCATTCCAAATTATGGAAGATGTAAGAAAAGGAAAGAAAATAAATCAAGAGCATCAAAAAATTCTTGAAGAAAATAAAATCCCAGAATGATATATCCAATCATGTAACAAAATTAAATATATGTTTCCAAAAGCACATGCAACTGCATATGTCATGCATGCATGAAAATTTGCATGATATAAAATTAATTATCCACTTGAATATTATGCATCTTATTTTTCAATTAAACCAAATGTGTTTAATGTAAAAGTAATGTGTGAAGGGTATAATTCTATAAAAAATGAAATTGAAAATATTAATAAATCTTTATTAAGTTCAAAATTAAAGCATTCAGTCACATCAAAGGAAAAAGAATTAATTCCATTATATGAAATTGCATTAGAAATGCATGCTCGTGGATATAAATTTACAATGATTGATATTAATAAATCAGATGGCAAAAATTTTATAATTGATAAAGAAAACAAAGCCCTAATATGTCCATTTGTTACTGTAGATGGATTAGGTGAGCAAGTTTCAGAGTCAATTATAAATGCAAGAAATGAAAGACAATTTACATCATTACAAGATTTTAAATCAAGAACAAAAATAACTAAGCATCATTTAGAAACAATGACTGAGCTTAAGATTTTTGAAAAATTAAGAGATACTGATCAAATATCTTTATTTGATATTTAATTTATTAGTAATAATCCTTAACATTAGATATAACAATTTGAATATCATCGTCTTCTTCACATGAGTCAAAAAACTTATCTAATTTGGTTTTATCTTCATCATTAATTTCAATTTCATCAATTGGAATATATTTTATTTCAAATGATTCAATTTCAATATTTGCTTCATCAAATAAATTTTTAACCTTATA
>CASFKH010000036.1 GCA_949295235.1 uncultured Ureaplasma sp.
AAATTCAGATAATATATTTATGTATGATAATTTAGTTGATTTTGATGTATTGAATAAAAACAAATTTTGAATTGATAATTTTAAAGAATATCCTACTAGTGAAAATATAATTTATTTTGGAATTAAAAAAAAGTATTAATTCTGTAGATGTTGATTCAAATACAGTTTCAACTTATGAACAAGTTGGAAATGCCAATGAAAATATATAGATTTGCTAGTATATAAATTAAATGTTAATATAGCTGAATAGTTTATTTACAATTTTAATATTTATAGATAAAAAAAGTATAGGATAGATTCCTTATACTTTTTATTTCTTGTTAATTAATGATATTAATGGAGTTGTGTTTCCAAATCCGCCTGCTACTTCTAATAATTGACCAGTTACATAATTTGATAAATCAGAAGATAAATACAATACTGCATTTGCAATATCTTCTGCTATTCCATCTTTTTGAAGAGCAGTAAATGATTTAAACATTTTTATAAATTCTTCACTTAAATTATTTTTGACTGCATCTGTGTGAATTAAACCTGGCAATATCGCATTGCATCTAATATTATATTTACCCATTTGTACAGCAATGTTTTTTGTTAAAGCATTAATAGCAGCTTTTGCAGTTGTATATGAAATTCTACTAATATCAGGAACTACAGAACCAATTGTAGAAATATTTACTATATTTGTAGGTAAATTTCTTTTAATCATGTTTTTACATAATTGTTGAGATGCAATATAAACTGATGATAAATTAGCATCAACAAAACTAATAAAGTCCTCATATTCTGTATCAATTATTGTTTTATCTAGATTTAAATTTGATCCACCATAATTGTTTACTAAAATATCAATTCTATTTTCTATGTTTATTACTATATCTATCATTTCTTTAATTGAAGTTTTATTATTAGCATCAAAATTGACATAGTCTAAATTTAAATTAGAATATCTATTTATAATTTCACATGCTAATTCTTTATTTCTAGCTGCTATATATACTTTTGCACCATTTTTAGCTAACTTTAAAGCAGTTGCTAAACCAATTCCTTTAGTAGATGCAGTAACAATTGCAATTTTATCCTTTAATAATTTTTCATTCATTTATTATTCCTCTAATAAAAATTTAATTTTGTCTTCAATATTTCTTGGATTTGTTTTGCTTTCAATTCTATATCTAGGAATTCCATTTTTATCAATTATAAATTTTTCAAAATTTCATTTTACATTTTTTGCTTTTTCAGTTCATGGAAGCGAATCTTTTAAAAATGTATATAGGTCATTTGCTTCTTTTCCATTAACATTAATTTTGCTAAACATATCAAATGTAACTGCATAATTTAAACTGCAAAACTCTTTAATTTCTTCATTTGATTTTGGTTCTTGGTTAAGAAATTGATTGCATGGAAACCCAAGAATTTCTAAACCCATTTTATTATATTTTTCATATAAATATTGTAGATCTTTATATTGTGGTGTATTTCCACATTTTGAAGCAACATTAACAATTAAAACAACCTTATTTTTGTATTTGTTAAAATCAACTAAATTATTATTAATATCATATTCTTTAAATTCATAAATATTATTTGCCATATCTAAATTTTATCTTTCATATGAGGAAATAACAATACATCTCTAATTGTATCTTTTTGAGTTAAAAGCATTACTAATCTATCAATACCTAATCCCATTCCACCAGTTGGTGGTAATCCATATTCTAAGGCGTTGATAAAATCCATATCCATTTCATTAGCTTCATCATTTCCTAATTCTTTTTCATTTATTTGTTCAAGGAATCTATTATATTGATCGATAGGATCATTTAATTCACTAAAAGCATTTGCAAATTCTTTTTGACAAATAAATAATTCAAATCTTTTTGTAAATCTTGGATCACTATAATCTTTTTTTGCTAATGGGCTTATTTCAATTGGATGTCCATAAATAAAAGTTGGTTCAATTAAAGTTTCTTCACAATATTTTTCAAAAAATGCATTAATTATATGCCCACACTTCATTTGATGAGCTAATAATTCAATATCGTGTTCTTTTGCAATTTTTATTGCTTCTTGATCTGTTTTTATGTCATAAAAATTAACATTTGTAATTTGCTTAATTAAATCCACCATATGAATTCTTTTAAATGGTTTTGATAAATCAACTTCAAATCCTCTATATTTATATTTATCTTTACCCATTACTTTTGCACAATGTTTAATAACCCCTTCAGTTAGATCCATCATTCCTTCCATTCCAGTGTATGCAACATATGCTTCCATTGAAGTAAATTCAGGGTTATGAGTTGCATCCATTCCTTCATTTCTGAAAATCCGACCAATTTCATAAACTTTTTCAAATCCACCAACTATACATTTTTTAAGAGGTAATTCTGTTGCAATTCTTAAATAATATTCTCTATCTAATGCATTGTGATGAGTAATAAACGGTCTTGCAGCAGCTCCTCCTAAAATTGGATTTAAAACTGGAGTTTCAACTTCAAAGAATCCATTATCATCCATGTAATTTCTAATTGATTTTATAATCAAGCTACGTTTCACAAATGTTTCCATTGATTCTTGATTAACAATTAAATCAACATATCTATTTCTAGCTCTTATTTCTTCATCAACTAATCCATGAAATTTTTCAGGTAATACTTTTAATGATTTTGAAATAATAGATATGTCTTCAACATTTAATGTAACTTCACCAGTATTTGTTTTCATTGCAGTTCCAACAATTGAAACAATATCACCAATATCTATTTCTTTAAATTTTTTAAATACAGATTCATTTACATTTTTCTTATTAACATAAAATTGAGTTTGGCCACTAAAGTCTTTAATCAAACCAAATGTTTGGCGAATCCCCATCACTCTTCCAGCTAATACAATTTTATTACTTGGATTTTCATGTAACTCTTCTTTAGAGAATTTAGCAAATTTTTCATTAAATTCATTTAGATTACATGTTCTATTTACAATTTCAGTTTCATAAGGGTTTTTTTGTTCATCTTGTAATTTGCTTAATTTTTCTCTTCTTATTAATTCTTGTTCAGTAAATTTTCTTTCCATATTATTCTCCTTTTATATTTTGATAATTAATTAATAGTGAGTAAAATTTAGAAATATTATTTATTTTTAAAATTAATAAATATGAAATTAATATCATTTCAATAATATATGCTAAGTCTAAATATAAACTAGTATTTCATATATTTATATTATATTCTATGTTTATGTTATTTAAGGTTATGATATTTACTACATAACTTAATCCAATTATCATAAATGTATTTATTATTAATGTAATTGGAATTAATAAACTAATTCATAGGTTATGAATGTTAATTGTTGATAAAAATAAGAGATATTTTTTAGTATTTTTATATCATAAATAACTAATCAACAATTGAAATAAACAATTTATTACAAATAATCCATATCCTAATATATAAAAACCTTTTCGATGATCATTTATATATATTAATCATGATGAATTATAAGCCGATTCTTCTTGATTTAGAATTGTTAATAAAAATATTGAAAATGTCATTAAAATAAATGAAATCAAAAATTGAAAAAGATAAATTTTATATGAGAATCTAAAGTTTGTTGTAAATATATTAAATTTATGTTGAATTAATTTATATCCATTAAAATTAATATCATTTTTTGTAACTATTAATTTGTTATTAAATTGATAGTATTGATTTAGATCTAAATTAATGTTAGCCATAATATTATTAATTGTCTTTGTAAATATTAATATTGTCTTTTTAAATATTTTAGAAATTTTTTCACATCATTGGTTTATTAGTAAAATGTTATTTTCACTTAAATTAAAGTCATCCAATTTAACAATTAAATATTTACAATTTTTTAATAATCCAGCAATCACAACAATTTGAGTAATTAATAATGTATTCAATTTGTTAATTTTTAAATCTAAAATTTTAGGAGATAAATTTAGTTGAGCAAATAATTTATTAAAATTATATTTTTTTTGTTGTTTAGCTAATTTTGCAACAATTGATAGATATTCAAAGCATGATATTTTATTATTAAAAATTAAGTTTTTTTCACAAAATGCAGCATTTTCATAATAGAAATTATCTAAGGTATTTTTATCTAATTTTGTAATATCAATATTATCAATTAAAATATTACCATTAAGATAATTTTTATTTTGTTTTAATAAATAATAAATTGAGTTTATTTTATTTTTATCATTTGAACAAATTCTGTGACATATGTTTTCTTCTAATTTAAAACTAATTCCATGAGAATTTGTTTGATTAAATTTATGTATTTTAACAGATTCAAAATATATCATAGTGATATTATTTTAACACTTTATAAGGAGGAAATATGGAATATGATGTTATAGTTGTAGGAGCGGGACATGCAGGTTTAGAAGCAGCTTTTGCATCGAGTAAAAAAAATGCTAAAACTTTATTAATTTCTCTTTCAAAAGAAGGTGTAGCATTAATGCCATGTAACCCTTCAATTGGAGGTCCTGCAAAAGGAGTTGTTACTCGTGAAATTGATGCATTGGGTGGAATTCAAGCAATTGCAGCGGATGAAAATCAATTACAAATGAAATTATTAAATTCATCAAAAGGACCAGGTGTTTGAGCTTTACGTGCACAAGTGGATAAAATTAAATTTCATAAATGATTTTTAAATAGAATTGAATTACAACCAAATTTAGATTTATTAATTGATGAAGTTGTTGATTTACAAATTAAAGATAATTGTATATGTGGAATTAAAACAAATGATAATGGTTTAATATCTGCAAAATCAGTTATTTTAACTACTGGTACATATTTAGAATCAATTACATATAGAGGTAGTGATAAAAAACACGAAGGGCCTAATGGATCAAAATATTCAAAATCATTATCTAAAAAATTAGAAGATTTAGGTATTAAACTAATTAGATTAAAAACAGGTACACCTCCAAGAATTCAAAAAGATAGCATTGATTATTCAAAAATGCAAGTAGAACCTGGAACTGATGCTAAATTATGTTTTGGATTCTATGAAAAAACTTTTTTAGATTTTGATAAGCAATTAGTTTGTTATATTATTCATACAAATGAACAAACTCATGAATTAATTAAACAAAATTTAGAAAAATCAGCGATGTATGGTGGATTAATTAATGGGATTGGACCTCGTTATTGCCCTTCAATTGAAGATAAAATTGTAAAATTCCCCGATAAAGAAAGACACCAAATTTTTGTTGAACCTGAATCTTTAGAACTTGACACTATGTATTTGGGTGGTTTCTCTACATCAATGCCAATTGATATTCAAGATCAAATGATTCGAACATTACCTGGATTGCAAAATTGTATTGTTTCAAAATATGCATACGCTATTGAATATGATGCAATTGATCCAACCCAAATTTATCCATCTTTAATGTTTAAAAATATTCAAGGTCTATTTAGTGCTGGGCAAATTAATGGGACCAGTGGATATGAGGAAGCTGCAGGTCAAGGATTGGTTGCCGGAATTAATGCTGTAAATTATATAAATAAAAAAGAACCTTTGATATTATCAAGAACAAATTCTTATATTGGAGTAATGATTGACGATATAGTCACAAAAGGAGTTACTGAACCTTATCGATTACTAACTTCAAGAGCAGAACACCGTTTATATTTAAGAAATGATAATGCAGATGAACGATTAACTGAAATTGGTTATAAGCATGGTATGATTAATGAAAAAAGATACCAATATTTTTTAGATCAACAAGAAAAAATTAAATTTATATTAGATATGTTAAAATCAAAAACGGTTGGTCAAATAGATGAATTAAAATTTAAAATTAAGAAAAACAATGTTAGTTTATTTGAATTTATTAAAAGACCAGAAATTAAATTAATCGATGTATTAAATTTATTAAATATTAATAAAGATAAAATTTTAACTGATGAATTAATTCAAAAAATTGAAATTAAAATAAAGTTTGAAGGTTATATTAAATTACAAGAGGAAAAAATCAAACAATTTCAAAAATCTATTGATTTAGATTTATCTAAAATTAAAGATTATCAAAAAGTTCCTAATTTATCTTTAGAAGCAATCGATAAACTAAACAAAATTAAACCGCTTACTTTATCACAAGCAGGTAGAATTAGTGGAATCACAATTGAAGATATAATAAAAATAAAATATTTTTTAGAAAAGTTAAATTAAATATGAACAAGAATTATTTTTCTATTTTTTTTCAAAAATCTGCAAGTAAAAAGTCTCAAGTGCAATATTATTTAAATAATGAAATTCCAAATTCTACTAAAAATAGAATTATTGAACAAATGAAATTAATTGAAATATATGGGATTAAACCAGGATATGTAAAAATTAAAAAATTTCAAAATGGAATGTTTAAAATTCGACTAAATGATGGTGACAATAATTGTAGAGTATATTTTATTATAATTGATAATGTTATTTATTATTTATATGGTTATAATAAAAAAACTCAAAAAACTGCTGAAGGGATAAAAACAAAAATTAATAATTTAAAAATTGAATTATTAAATCAAATTAAAAATAATGATTATTATTTAAAACAATATATAAATTTTGATCAAGGAATATAACATGAATAGATTTGAATTTGAAATTTTCCTAAAAAATATGTTACCAAATATTGATCCTTCTGCATTTGATTTAATAGAAAAGTACAAACAATTTTTAGTATTTAAAAACAAAACAATAAATTTGACAAGACTTGATAAAGATGAGTTAATTTATGATTCTTATTTTTTAGAATCAATTTTACCATTTTTAAAATTAGACTTTAATAATTTGGATTTAAATTTAAAAATTTTAGATATAGGTAGTGGAAGTGGAATTCCAGGAGTGATGTTAAAAATTATTTTTCCTAAATCACAAATTACATTATTAGATTCAAATTCAAAAAAAACTAAATTTTTAAATGAATTAATTGAATATCTTGGATTAAAAGATATAGAAATAATTAATCAAAGAGCTGAAATATATGGGCAAAAAATTAGAGAAAAATTTGATATAGTAACTTCCCGTGCTGTTAGTAGTTTGAACAAAATTTTAGAATTATCATCTTGTTTTGTAAAAATCAATGGTTTAATTATTGAACCAAAATCCTTAAATGCTGATAAAGAATTTGAAG
>CASFKH010000037.1 GCA_949295235.1 uncultured Ureaplasma sp.
AATTATTTTATAATATGGCGATTATGGTGAAGTTGGCTAACACGCCAGACTGTGACTCAGGTATTTTCACGGGTTCGAGCCCCGTTAATCGCCCCATTTTAATAATAAATATTAGGTATCCTAATATTTTTTTTATAAAAAAAAATAGGAATTAATCCTATTTCTTACTTATAATGCTAACTTTTGTCTTAGTTCCAAAAAAACTAGAATAATTTACAACCCCATCCACTAAAGCAAATAAAGTATGATCTTTTCCTTGTCCAACATTTTTACCAGGATAGATACGATTACCTCTTTGACGATAGATAATTTGACCAGCTTTTGCAAATTGACCATCACCAATTTTTGCGCCTAAATATTTTGGGTTTGAGTCACGACCATTTTTAGTTGAACCTACTCCTTTTTTACTTGCAAAAAGTTGTAGATTAGTTAATATTTTTTTATTCATAATTATCCTTTCATATCAATATTCTGATCAATTATATTAATTTTAAGATGTTTCTTATATTTACTATGGTTCATTGCATCTAATTGAATATAAATAAGCTTTAATAAATTAAGTTCATTATGATAATTATCTTTATTAATAATTAATTTAATATAACCATCACATGATTCAATTATATCATTATCTTTAAATCAATTTAAAGATCCCATTATAATTGCACTAACACCAGCACAAACTATATCCTTACCAATATCATCATATAAACTATGACCAGATACTTCTAAACCATTTTTGTAAAAATTAATATTAATCATATTTATTAATTATGAATTGATTTGTTTAATAGTTAATTTTGTATACAATTGTCTATGACCTTTTCTTTTATAATAATGTTTTTTAGATTTGAATTTGATTACTCTAATTTTTTTTCTTTTACCATGCTTGTCAACAATTGCGACTACAGATGCACCTTTAAGATAAGGTTGACCAACTTTATTATCGATCATTAAAATATTTTCAAATTTAATTTCTTTTTTTTCATCAACATCAAGTTTTTCAACATAAATTGTATCGCCTTGTTGAACTTTATATTGCTTTCCGCCAGTTTCAAAAATGGCAAACATATATAAAATCCTCCTAATATAAATTCGCTTCTATGGTGGTAAAAAATACTCTTAAAACCATTTGAACGCGACTATGTAGCAATATACATAGTAAATTAATTATATAATATATAAATTTCTAATTTTATTAAAATTACAAATTATTTATAAAAAAGCTAAATAAATATATATTAAGCTCATCAAGATTGGTAGAAATTAAATTCATATTTATTATCAAAATTATCTTTAAATTTAATTTCAAAATCATCATCATCTAAAGTTTTTGATGGTGAAATTTTTACAGATTTTAAATTATTTACAATATTTTCAGGTAAAGAAATTTTGCAAACTTTTTTTAATTCATCATAAACTTTTTGAGGATTATTTGGATCATTTGAATTACATAATGATTGAAGCGTAGAAAATGCTCGTTCATACGTATTATATCCATCAGTAGATATCATATTATTAATATCAATTTTTAATTTATAATCTGAATTTGAATCATCAATATTAGGCATAAAAATTTTATTCAAAGAAGTTGATGGAGCTCAATATGTTAAATCTTCAGAAGAAACTTGAGAATCTTTTTTAGATGAAATTGATGAATTATTAGAATTTATAGAATTTTCAAGCGAAGATCAAAAATCAGCAATATTGAAAGTGTAACCTAGCATTTTTGCATTTGGAGAAACATTATTATTAAAAGATGAAATGTAATTTATTAAACCATATTCTTGTAAACTTGATTCATCATAATCATATTCAAATTTACTATCAACAAAAGCGTTATTTCATCAATTCTTATCATCTTTATGTTTTTCACCTAAAAAAATATCTTCAATGTCATCAAAATCAACTTCATTATTTGTTCCAGAAATATTTGCATCATGTTTTTGAATTTTTGCAGATAAATTTATCATTTCTTCTTGACCAACAAACTCAATATAAAATGGAAAATCAAATGTAGTTCTTAGATATTCTTTATTATCTTTTTCCCTACTTTCAGTTTTCTTTTCATAACTTACGGTTAAATTTACTAAAAGCTTTTTTAGTATTAAAGAAATCTTTATCAATTGTAATATTATTTACAGTAATAACATTACCATTAATGTCTGTTCTATCGCTTAATTCAATTTCAGTATTATGATTTTCATTTTCTACAACACTTAAAAAGTCTAATACTACATCATTTAAATCATTTTGAACTGTCTTTTTTGCAAAATCGCCGATTTTATCAATACTTGAATCTATTAATTGTAAGAATTCAAATATTGCATTTTGATTAAAATTAGGATCAATTTCATTTTCTGAACTTGAGTTAGATGGTCAAAATGGTAAAACAGTGAGTCTATCAGCAACTACTCCATCACTTATAGAATCAGTAGTGTAAGTTGAAAATGAAGATGAAGAGCTTTCAGAAGAAGAATTAAACTTAACATCATATGTTTGAATAGTTGAACTATCATCACTACTACAACTAGTTAAA
>CASFKH010000038.1 GCA_949295235.1 uncultured Ureaplasma sp.
TTTCCAAGTATTATTAAATTGTTATACTTTTTAAATTTTATATCATTCATATTTTGTGAATCGTTGTCTAAAGATGTTGAAATAATATCATAATTAGGCAATAAATTTATAAATTCATCAATATCATTAATTATATAAATATTCTTATTGAAGTTTGCTCCACTACAACTATTTGTACATTTATTATTAAATAAATATACACAGTTATATAAGAAAATTGAATCTATTCCTAACCCAAAACTAGATCTAATAATTGTACCTAAATTTCCTGGATCTTGAATTGAATCTAGCAATAAATAATTTTGGTTATTTTTTATATTTAAGTTTTTATTTATTGAATATCTACATAATGCAAAGATATTTGAAATTGATACATTATTTGAAATATATTTAGCAATTTTTTCTTCAATAATTATAATTTTATTTTTATTAATAAATTGTGTTAATAATTTCTTATTTTCTTCAAATTCATCATTTGTTAACAAAATAAATTGAATATCAATTTTTTTATTTATTGCTTCAAATACTAACTTTCTTTTTTCAATTAAAAAAAGATTTTGCTTTTTTGCAAAACTTAAATTTTCATTTATTTTTTTAATTTTTTTTATTAATGAATTTTGATAAGAACTTATTTTTGTTAGTTTCATAATTATATTTTAATTGAATATTAAAAGTTATAATTAAATTATTGGAGTTTAAAAATGACAAACACTAAAAAACTTGTTTTTTTCGATATTGATGGAACATTATTAAATGATAAAAAAACTATAAATGATTCTACAATTTCTACAATAAAAGATTTACAACTAAATCATAATTTTATTTTTTGTATTGCAACTGGAAGAGGATTCACTGAGGGAATATTAGAATTAGCTAATCAATTGTCACTTTCAGATTATTTAGTTTTAGCTAATGGTAATTATATTTGAGATATTAAAAATCAAAATTTAATTACATTAGGTTCACCGCTAAATAAAAACGTAATTGAATGATTTATTGAAAAAGCAAAATTTTATAAAAGACAAATTAATTTATTTTTTGAAGATGGAAGTGTTAAATATTTTTATTTTGGTGAAAATATTAATAAAGATATTCAAGAACCTAAGTTTTTTATTATTGGTCCAACGATTTATAATTTTGCAAATAATGATGAACTAAAAGATTATTTATTAAAACCAATTGTTCATATTGGAATAAAAGCTGAATCTGAAATTATAAAAACAATTTACAATGACTTTAATCAAACTGATTTATCTCAATTAGTTAAAGTTTCAAATGTTTCTGATATTTTTTTAGAAGTTGAATCTATTGGAGTATCAAAATGACTTGGAATTCAATTTGTGCAACGAAAACTGTCAATTTCAAATGAAAATACATATGCCTTTGGGGATTCACAAAATGATTTAAACATGCTTGAAAATGTCGGTCACCCAATATGTATGGGTAATTCTGATCCAATTTTAAAAGAAAAAATAAAAGTTATTATTGGAGATAATAATAGTGATGCAATTGCAAATTATTTAAAAGGTTTAGCAAATAATGAATAAAGAAATTTTACCAAGTTTATTATCTTTTAAAATTAATGAATGAAAAAAATGTATTGATGTTTCATTAAGAAATAATATTAATGAATTTCATTTTGATGTAATGGAATATGAATATGTAAATAATACAAGTTTTAATTCTGATGAATTTAATTATTTTTTATCCTTAAATAATAATATATTTGCAAATATTCATTTAATGGTAATTGATCCATATAAATGAATTGATAGATTTTGTCATAGCCAAACAAGATGTATATATTTTCATTATGAAGTTTATAAAGATATAAATATTTCAATGAATTTAATTAACTATATTAAATCTAAAAATATTCAGGCAGGAATTGTTATAAATCCAGATAATAAATTTGATGAATATAAATCTCTTTTATTTTGTATTGATTCAATTTTAGTAATGGGGGTTAAACCTGGATTTGGAGGACAAAAATTAATTTTATCAACAATTGATAATTTAAAGATGATATATGAATTTAAATTAACAAATAATCTAAATTATTCAATTGAGTTTGATGGTGGATTGAATGATGAAACAATTAAATTAGTATATCCATATGCATCAAAATTTGTTATTGGTAATTATTATTATAAAAATATTGATAACATACAAAATTTTAAAAAATGATTTGACTCATTAAAGTAATTTCTTAGTATTCTTAAAATGTAACTTTACATATTTTTTAAATGTATCCATACCAAATTTTTCTAAAATTAATTTTGAACTAAAATTAATTTTTTCATTTCATGCCCCTAATGGTAATTGAAAACCGATTTTGTTAGATAGATCATTAATTTGATTCAAAAAATAAAATCTAGCTATTATTGAAGCGCAAGCTACTGAAATATATTTTGATTCAGCTTGTGTTTCAAATTCATTTATTTCAATAATTTCATTTACACCAATTGTTTTTAAATATTTATAATAATTTTGTTTATCCACATATTGGTCCAAAATTATTTTTGTTTTTTTATAATCAATTTTATTTGAATTGATTAATTTAATTAATGCATTATTATGTAAAATTGTTTTGATAATATGGGTATTGTTGAATTTATCATATAATTCATTATATTCATTTGGATATACCTGACAAACACTAAATTTAACTAATTTAATAAGTTTTGAGGCAATTTCAGTAATTGAATTATCATCTAGTTTTTTTGAATCTTTTATGTTTAGTTCTTTTATTTTATTAAAATCAGATTTTGACAAATACACTGCACAAACTACTATTCCACCAAAATAATCTCCAACTCCCACTTCATCCATTCCAATTTGTTCAATAAAATTATTTAACTTTAATAATTTGACAATTTCATCAATATTTTTACCCATCAATACACAATTATTATTTTTATAAATTGTTAAAGTTCATTCATTTGTTTTATAACATTTATAAACATATTCATTATTTGAATTAACTTCAAATTTTGAAAATTCCTCATTCATTATTTTCTTTTGTTCATCATTAGTTATAAATGTTTTAATATTGTTATTTTTCATACTATATTTTAATTATAAAAGTATTTAATATATAATTACATAATATAGGAGATAATCTATGGAAAAAAAACAAATATTTGCTGATGAAAATAATTATAATCAAAAAATGAATAGATGAGTAGAAAAGAAAATATCAAAATCATTAAATGGATATAATCCAAATGAAGTTGATATTTTAATTGATGAAATAATAAATAACTTTGAAATTGTTTTGGACAACTATAACATGTCAAAATCTGAACTACAAAAACTAAAAACTAAAA
>CASFKH010000039.1 GCA_949295235.1 uncultured Ureaplasma sp.
AGAAACCCAAATTTTGGTAGGGGAACTGAGGGATTCAAAATGAAGAAAAACTCAGATTAATTTTTAAAAATTAATAGATAAATAATTGACACTTTTTAAAAGTACAGAATGCGGCTTATAACTTACAGAAAAAAACACTTTATGTGTTTTTTTTAATGTCATAAATATAAATAAAAAAATATAGTAAAATTAAAAAAATATGAATTTTGGAACAATAGTTGGTATATTAACTTTATTATTTACATTTATTGCAATTGGATCTGCAATATTGCTAAGATGAAAAAACAAATTTAAAATTACAATAAAAATAATTCAAATTATTTTAGGGACATTTGGATTAATATATTTTATAATTTTTAGATATACTCAAGATGTTATAAATTTAATTAATATGCAAGGTAGTGGAGAAGATATATCTATATATTATTCAAAAGTATTATTATTAGATATGTGTCCATTTATGTATGTCCTGCTAAATCTAACCTTTATATTTGATTTTAAAAATAAAATAATTAAATTTATTAGCTTATGAAGTATTATTGGTAGCTCAATTACAATTATTGGATCAATTTGAGAAGCTAATGATAATGGTGATCCTATTAAATATATCTTCATTGGATCAAGTGAAGGAGCATTATATTATTTTATTCATGGATATATGTTAATATTTGGAACTTTCTTTTTTGTTTACAATAATAGATTAAGATTTATAGATGTAAGTTTAGCACATATATTTGCTGCAACTTATTTAATATATGTTCTTATAATTGTAAAATCCTTAAATATAACTCAAAATGCGACTGGAATTGTTAAATATGATTGAGTTAATGTGAATGGTGAATATCATCAAGTTTATCAAATGTTTAACTTAGGATATCCAGCAATTAAATTTTTATCTTATTTTTTAGTTTGATGTGAGATGATTGTTTTAATTATTTTAAGAAATAGTTTTGCAAAACCAACGTTGCAATGATTTTGACCAAAATGGGTATATAAAAAAATTAAATTTTGAAATAATATTTCATTAAAATGATATCATTATCGTTTATCTACAATTTAATTTCAAATTTATTTGTTTATATAAAGATCTTTATTTGCCTTTGACGTTAAGACATGAACATTATTTTCTTCATCAATATAAATTGTATCTTCAATTCTTACTCCTCCAAAATTATTAATATAAATTCCAGGTTCAATTGTATAAACATAATTTGGGCATAATACAGTTGAAGAGTTAATCGATATATTAGGATATTCATGAACTTCTAATCCTACTCCATGTCCAGTAGAATGAGTAAAATATTCTCCATAATTATTATCTTCAATCCACTTTCGACAAATATAATCAATATCTCTTCCAGTTTTTTGTAAACTTGAGTTTTTAATTCCTAATTCTTGTGCTTCTAAAACACAATTGTAAATATTTATTAGTTCTTTATCGATATTATTTCCCGTTGCAAATTTTCTAGTAATATCAGAACAGTATCCTTCATAAATGCACCCAATATCAATTGTTACTAATTCATTTTTGTTAATTATTTTTTCACTTGGAGAATGGTGAGGAATAGCTCCGTTTTTACCGATGCTACAATCGGGTCAAATGAATTACCACTTGCTCCGCTTTCTAACATATGAATACTAATCATCCTTGCAACTTCAATTTCAGTTCTACCAATTATATTTTGTTTTTTTATTCAATTAATTGTATTTGCAGCAATATCTGCTGCTATTTGTAATTTTTCTATTTCGTTTTTATCTTTTTGAATTCTTAATTGTTTAGTTTCTAAATTTAGAATGTCACAATTAAATTTTTGAAAAAAATTATAATCCTTTACGGTGCAGTATTCAGATTCTATCCCTAGAGATTTAATATTTAATTTATCTAAAATAAAATTTATAGAATCTAATAAATTAGTTTTTAATAAAAATATCTCATCTACATTTAATGTGCTATTTTTTGCAGATAAGTAATAACGACTATCAGTTAATAAAATCGATTTACCAATCTTATTAATAAATAAATATCCAAATGAAAATTTAAAATTTAAAAATCAATAGCGGTTAATGTCAGAAAACAATAAAACGCCATCGATCTTTTTATTTGAAATTAAATTAAGTATTAAATCTAATTTATTTAACATTATTTTTTAGCTTTAATTTCATTATGAGAAGTTGATATTCTACAATTATTACAATATTTCTTTAGTTCTAATTTTTCAGGTGTATTTTTTGCATTTTTCTTTGTTAAATAATTTATATGTTTACATTCAGAACATTGTAATCTTATTCCTCTTTTAACTGCCATAATTATATCCTTTTTTAAAAAAATTATATATATAATATATTAGCATAAAACCAACAATTGTAATAAATATTTTGTTTATGCATTTGTTTAAATCATAATTATTAATGTCAACTTTTTTTGATGAATAACTTTTTAAAACATCTCTAAATATTTTATTTTGTTTTTATTTTTGAATTTAAATCAGATCATTATAAATAAATGCTAAAAGTGAAAAATATTACAAAAAATATTGAATTAAATTTTAGATAATAAATCTATCTCATGTTTTATATTTTCGCAATTTTATGATCTTAAATTGTAT
>CASFKH010000040.1 GCA_949295235.1 uncultured Ureaplasma sp.
CAACATGTTTTTGCATTAGTTTTAACATTTGTGCATCACATATAATAAAAAAATTTTTATTTGTTGATAATTTTAATAATTTTCTATAATCACTAATAATTGAATTTACTTTTTTTAAAATATTAATATTTTTAGATATAACAATTGAATTTTTTAAATTTAAATAATCTTTAAGTAAATAATAATAATTTTCATTAATTATAATATTTTTATTTTTTAAAAAATCTTTAATAATATCAATATTAGATATTATATTTTTTTCACAAACAAATGAATTATTGTCATTTAATAATATAATTGCTTTTAACATATTTACCTCAATTATTATAATTATATTAATATAGATAAAAAATGGAAATTAATCCATTTTTTATTCTTCTTCATAAAATTGAGAATTATGTAATTGATAATAAAATCCTTTAAAATCAAGTAATTCTTGATGAGTTCCACGTTCAATTATTTTACCATCTTTTAACACTAAAATTTGATCAGCTTTTTCAATAGTTGAAAGTCTATGAGCAATAACAAATGAAGTTTTATTTTTTGTTAGACGGTTCATTGCTGATTGCACTTCAAGTTCGGTTTTTGTATCTATTGAACTTGTAGCTTCATCTAAAATTAAAATTTCAGAAGTTGATAGTACCGCTCTTGCAATTGCTAATAATTGACGTTGACCTTGAGATAAAGATTCTCCATTATCTTTTAGAATGGTTTCATATCCGTTTGGTAATTGCATAATGAAATTGTGAGCATTTGCAGTTTTTGCAGCTTCAATAATTTCTTGATCAGTTGCATTTAAATTTCCGTAACGTATATTTTCTTTAATTGTTGTATTAAATAGGAATGTATCTTGCAATACAATTGAAACATTTTCTCTCATTGAAAATTTAGTAATTTCTTTTATTGATACTTCTTTATTACCAATTAGAATATCACCATCTTTAATATCATAAAATTTTGTTAATAAATTTATAAATGTTGATTTTCCGCTACCAGTTGGTCCAACAACTGCAATAGTTTGTCCTGGTTTTACATCAATATTAACATCAAATAAAATTTGTTTATTTGGTACATAACTGAAATTTAAATCTTTTACTTTAACTGAATCGTTAGTAGTAATTGAAGTGTATGGTCTATTTGGTAATACATCTCCATCTTCTACACTTAAATCATTATTTTTATCATTTTTATTATTATGATTTTGATTAAATAAATCTGATAATGTGAGTGTTTCTTTTGATTTGGATTCATTCTGATCAACATGAATTACTTTAAATTCTTCTTTTGTTACTTCATTTTTTTCATCAAATACTTGGAATGCTCTATTTGCACCAGCTAATGCCATTAATATGATATTTGTAATATTTGATATTTGAGCAATTGGTTGTAAAAAGTTTCTTGAAACCATTGAGAATGTTGCTATTGTTGTAATTGCAGTAATTGCAGAATTTGCTGAAGAATCTTGATTAATATGGTTGAAATCAGGTAACGCAATTCCATTAAATCCTTTATCTACACCACTTATTACAAATATAATTCCAATAAAAGTAATAATTAAAGAAGAGAAACTAATAAAAAAGTTAGCGATTGGAAATATTGCTGATGCAAATGATTGTGCCTTTTTAGATTCATTATTTAATTTATCATTATATTTACTAAATTCATTATTAATATTTTTTTGTTGTCTATACAAAGTTATTATTGATTGCCCTGAAATTGCCTCTTCTGCAAAACCATTTAATTCACCAATATATTTTTGATTTTTACCAAAATATGGTTTTGATTTTTTAACGATAATCATAATTGGAATAAACATTATTGGCAACAATCCTAACATAATAAGAGATAAGTATGGACTTATTAAAAACATTGTTATAAACATGGCTAATATCATAAATAAACCATTAACTAAAACAGTTAAATTTTCAGATAATGCATTTGTAATATTATTAACATCATTAGTGAATTTAGACATTAAATCACCAGATGAATGTTGATCAAAATATTTTACTGGTAATTTTTGAATTTTTCTAAACAATTTTTGTCTAATCCTATATCCAATACGTTGTGATAACTTTGCCATTGTTCTAGTCTGCCATCACATTGTTGCGGCGTTCAAGAAATAGAATATTAATGCAAATCCACCAAACAAACAAAAGTTAGTAAATAATGAATTGCTAGTTACTGATTCTCCATTCATCATTGATTGATTTTGAAGTTCTCCAATTAATTCAGTTACATATTTTAAAGTAAATATAGCAAGACAATTCATTATTACAGAAACAACTGTAATTAATGCTAATACAATTAATAACAATTTATAATCTGATAGAAACTTAAATAATGTTTTTAAAGCATCTTTACTTTGTTTTTTGCTTAATTTTGATCTATATTTATTAATTATTTTTTGTTGTTGAGGGTTTAAACAATTAGTTTGGATTTTTCCAGATTCTAACAATCTAATAAATTCATCAATATTATTATTAATTAACTTATCATACTTATTTGTTAATTCTATATTTGGTGATTCAAAATTATTATTTCAACTCATTTTTCACACCTTCTTCCCCCATTTGAGATAAAGCGATTTCATAATATTGACTACAATTTTTTAATAAATTTTTATGATTATCAAATCCAACAATTTCACCTTTATCAATTACAATAATTCGATCAGCATCCTTAACTCCTGAAATTCTTTGACTAACAATCAATGTAGTTCTATCAGAATTTGAAGATTTTATATATTCATTAACTGCTTTTTCAGTAATCATATCAAGTGCACTCGTTGAAGAGTCTAAAATTAAAATTTTTGGTTTCATAATTAGTGCTCTTGCAATCGATAACCTTTGTTTTTGTCCACCAGAGAAATTAGCTCCACGTTGTTCAACAACACTATTAAATCCATCCTCTTTTTGCATAATGAAATCATATGCTTGTGCAGCTTTAGCGGCTTCAATCATATCTTCTAAAGTTGCATTTTCTTTTCCAAACTTTAAATTTGAAGCAACAGTTCCAGAAAATAATGTAACTTTTTGAGGTGAAAGAGCGATTTTTGATCTTAGAGATTGTTCACTAATATCCTTAATATTATGACCAGAAACATTAATTTCGCCTTCTTTAATATCATACATTCTTGCTATTAGGTTAACAAGAGTAGATTTTCCAGCTCCTGTACCTCCAATTATTCCAATTGTTTCATTTTCATTAATTTTTAAATTAATATTTTTTAGAACATATTCAGATGTATCGTGATATCTAAAATTAACATTTTTAAATTCAATATAATTATTATTTATAACTTCACCATTTTCTTTAAATTTTAAAGTAGGTTCGTATTTTAAAATTGTTTTAATTCTATTTGCAGATCCAATTGCAATAGTGATTGAAAATATAACTTGAATAAATAATACCATTCCAATTAAAACTAATGAAATAATAAGCATTAATGTTGTAACATTAGTTAAATTTATTGAATCATTTGCTGTTCCAACTCATAAAACAATAATAGTTGTCGCACTTAATGTGAAATTGATAATAGGGAAAATTCACATACTAATTACAAATGATTTAGTTGTTATTTTTCTCATTTTTTCATTAATAATGTCGAATCTAGAATTTTGTTTATCTTGTAAATTAAATGATTTAACAACTCTAACTCCAAGGATATTTTCTTGAATAGATGAGTTAACATCATCGGTTGCAAATTTTGCTATCTTATGATATTTGATTGCATTATACATAATGATTAGTAAAACTGCAAACATTGATAATGATATTACAATCATAATTACAGGAATTAATCAACTTGTAGAAGAAATTGACTTTTGAGTAAATACAATAGTTATTACTCCTATAATTCCACCTAAGTATAAGAATAAACTTCTAAATCCAATTCTAAAAATGAATATGAATGCATTTTGTATAGCTTGGATATCAGTAGTTAAGGTAGTTAATAATGTAGAAGATTTAAAATGGTCAAAATCAGCAAAAGATAATTTTTGTATTTTGCTAAAGGTATTATAACGTAATTGACCAGATAACTTGATTCCAAGTCTTGTCCCCAATAACTCTCCAATAATCCCAAAAGTTAATTCAAGTACACAGATTGCTAACATTATTCCACTAATAATTAATGCTCTATGCATTACTCAGTCATGGGTATAATTGTTTAATTGTCAATCTTGAATTACACCATTTAATTTTGTTAAGATCAAAGGTAATATAATATCACAAGCAGTTTGTAATAATAAAAAAATAATAACAACTAAAAAATATCCTATGTTACGTTTGTTAAACATAACATTTTTAGTTACATATCACATATACCCTCCTTATATATTTTTAATATTTATAGCATTCTCTTTTTAAATCACGTTTTTTAATATCTTCTCTTTTATCAAATATTTTCTTACCTTTTGCAAGACCAATTTGAATTTTTATTTTATTATTATGTCAATATATTTTAATAGGTATGATTGTTAATCCATTCTTTTGAGATTTAAATTGCAATTTAATAATTTCATTTTTATGTAATAATAATTTTCTTGATCTATTTGGATCAACGTTAAATTGATTTCCTTGTTCAAATGGGGCAACATACATATTCAAAATATATGCTTCATTTTTTTTTATTATTATAAATGACTCATTAATAGAACCTTGTGAGTGAGAAATTGATTTAACTTCAGTACCTGTCAAAACTAATCCAGCTTCATAAGTTTCAATAACATTATAATTTCTATATGCGTATTTATTATTAATTAAAGCCATATATAATTTTTATATTATATCTTAATTTACAAATTTGAAATCAATTTTTTTGGTAAATTTATTTGCTCCAATTACTCTAACTTTTACTTTTTGTCCTATTGTAAAAATTTTATTAGTTCTTAAACCAACCATTGTAAAATTTTCAGGAATAAAATTATAATAATCATCATCTAAATTTTTTATAGAAACTAACCCTTCAATTGTATTTTCTAACTCAATAAAAATTCCAAAAGATACAATTGCAGAGATCACACCTTCATATTCTTCACCAATTCTATAAGACATATATTCAGCAAATTTAAAACTAATAATTTCTCTTTCAACTGCAATTTGTCTAATTTCAGTTAAATTACATTGTTGAATTAAGTCATGCAATTTAGTTTTTAATTTATTACGATCATTTTCGTCATAATTATCTTTTGCAAAAACAAACATTCAAAATATACGATGAATTAATAGATCAGAATATCTACGAATTGGTGAAGTAAAATGAGTATAATCATTTAAAGCTAAACCAAAATGACCAATATTTTGAGTAGAATATTTTGCTTTTTGCATTAATCTTAACATTAGTTTACGCAATAATTCAATATTATTATGATTCTTATTAATTTCAAGCGTTTCATAAACCTTCTTTGGCTCAATAGTGTGATAATCAAATAAAATTTTAAAATTAAGTTTTTTAGCTTCAATAATAAAATTTTGGTACTTTTTAAAATCTGGTTTTTCATGAATTCTATATATAAATGGAATGTCAAGATTATTTGCAAACAAAGTCACACATTGGTTTGCAGATATCATAAAATCCTCAATCATCTTTTGAGCGATTCCGGTTTGTTTAATTTGAATATCAATTGGGATTCCATTTTGATCTAAAATTATTTTAGGTTCTTTTATTTCAAAATCAATATACCCATTTTTAATATTTCTATTTCTTAAAATTTCATGAAGTTGTTTTGAAATTAACAATTGATTATAAATAGATTCATTTACATTTTTATTCTTAATTGATTTTTCATAAAATAAATTGACTTCATTGTATGAAAGTCGACATTTATTATTCATAATTGCAGGATAAACATCATAAAATAAAATGTTTCCATTTTGATCAAATCTCATATCACATGTTAAACACATTTTATCTTCATCTTGATTTAAAGAACAAAGGTTATCTGATATATTAAATGGCAACATTGGAATAACTTTATTTAAATAATAAACTGAAGTTCCTCTTTCAATTGCTTGTTTATCAATCTCTGAATCATCTTTAACATAATTGGAAACATCAGCAATTGAAACAGATAGAAAAAAATTACCATTACTTTCTTTTTTTACATAAATTGCATCATCTAAATCCTTAGAAGTTTCAGGATCAATTGATATAATTTCTCTATCTCTTATATCTCTTCTAATTTTTTTATCAAAATCTGAAATGTGAAATTTCATATATTTTGATTCTTCAATGGATTTATTGGAAAAATTTAATGGAATATTATTTTCATACAGTATACTAATAATATCAATTCCAACATCATTACCATTACCAATTACTTTTAAAATTGATGCTTCAACATAATCTTGAAAATAAGAATCAATTTTAATTAAAAGTTTATCATTATCGGCAATATTATCAATATTTTTAATCCTAATTTTTAAATAAAATTTTTGATCATCTGGAATAAATTCAAAAATGTTATTATCTTTTTTGATTGCAGTAACTACAAATTCAGATTTATTTCTTTTTAATACATTTATAATTGCAACTTCATCTAATTCTTTTTCTTTTTTTTCTTTTATTAATTTTACAAATTCAACTTCATCATTTCTTAATGCATTTAATAAATTTTTTCGATATACAAAATATTCAATTTGTTCCCCATTTTCATCAATACTATTAATAAACCCATCACCAACTGAATTAATACTTAAAATACCTTTATATATTTTTGAATAATCTTTTTCATAATTGATATGACCAATTATGATTTTATTGTTAATTTTAATTAATTCAGAATCATCAATCATTTTATGAATACATGAAAAAATTTGATTTTTTTTTATTTGATTATTGATTTCATTTATTTTTTTAACAATTATTCCAATTGGAATTTTTTTGTTGCCATCTTGTCTAATAACATCTAATATTAATTTACGTATATCAGTATTTTCCATATTATTTTCCTACAAAATAAACTACAATTGCCACAACTATTAAAATAATAGTAAAGATAAACATTGAAACTTGCAATCATTTTGTTCATCCACGATCTTTTGTTTTTTTAAAAATTTCTAAGTCTTGTCCAGCTAAACTTGCTAAACCTCCACTTGATCCTGATTTTGAAAGAAATAAGCCTATGATAAAACATAATATTGCTAAAATTGAACAAACTATAACTACTGCAATCATAAATTTACTCCTTTTACAAAATTTATAAATATTTTATATTATATCATTATATTATAAATATAGGAGGTGTTTATAATGTGTACTGCAATATCTTTAAAATCTAAAAAAAATTTTTATTTTGGCCGAAATTTAGATCTTGATTATTCTTTTGAATATGATGTTGTTGTAACCCCAAGAAATTTTGAATTTAATTTTAGAAAAGAAGGTAATTTTAGAAATAAATATGCTATGTTTGGAATGGCATTAGTTCAAAATAATACTCCACTTTATTTTGAAGCTATGAATGAATGTGGACTTTCAATTGCAGGACTTAACTTTCCATGATTAGCAAAATATTATGATGTTGATATTAATAAAAAAAATATTGCTCCATTTGAATTAATCCCATATATATTAGGAAAATTCAAAAATATAGATGAAGTTAAAAGCGATTTGAAATCAATTAACATAATTAATGAAGTTTTTGCACCTAATTTTCCTAATGCTCCTCTTCATTGGATTGTTACTGATTCAAATGAAAATTCGATTGTAATTGAAACTACAAATAATGGAATGAATGTATATGACAACCCATATCATGTATTAACAAATAGCCCAAGTTTTGATTATCATTATTTCAATATGTTTAACTATCAATATTTATCAAATCAAAGAGCAATAAATAATTTAAGTCAAAAATTAAATTTAATTAATATTTCTGAAGGTCTTGGATCATTTGGATTACCTGGTGATGTTTCTAGTCCATCAAGATTTGTAAGAGCAGTTTATAATAAATTTAATGCATATATTGATGATGATGAAAACAAAAATATAATTCAATTTTTTAATATATTAACATCGGTTTCAATGATTAAAGGAACCATAGCAACACCTAACAATAAATATGAGTCAACACTATATTCATGTTGTATGGATATGAATAATATGGTATACTATTATAAGACAAGTAATAATATATCAGTTAATGCCTTTAGAATTAAAGATGAGTATATTAATTCAAAACAATTAACTATTCACAAATTAAATTCTAAGAATGATATAAAATATTTAAATGAATAAGGAGAATATAAAATGTTAAATGAAAAAGAATGAGAAATAATTAGAAGTAATATAAAAAATACTTTTTTTGAAAATAAAAATATGAGTTCAATTAAGGAATTTCCTGATAGTAATTTTTATGATCAATATTTAAGTAGTAACTCAAAAATAGTTAAACTTCCATTAATTTGTATTAATGTTGATATTGAAAAATCAAAAAATAAAGTTAATATTTATGGTGTTGAAAATTGATCTAAAATTCTATCTCAATTTATAAATGGGATTTCTGCAATTTTAATAAAATATGGTGCTAAAGATGTAAAACCAAATTTAGATTCTATTCAAGGTTTATTTTCAGTTAATGTTAAATCTGATATTGATAATGTAATGGATTGTGCATTTGAAATAAATACATTCAAATATCTATTAAATTATGAATTGTCAAAAATTTTAGCTGAATTTGATTATGTTGAAGATGATTTAGAATTAAATTTCGGAATAGGAATGTGATATTCATCTGATAATTATGTAACAAAATTCATAAGTAATAAAAGTAAACAATTATTATTTATGGGAGAATCTCTAAATTATGCATATTTTTTATCAAAAAAAGCTGCAAGAACAAATTATGTATCAATTTTATTTAATGATTCTATATACAATAATTTAACTGATGAATATAGAAATAATGAAAATTTCCAATGTGTTCATTATGACAATTCAAAATCAATTGATCTATATGGAAGTAAAAGAATTTATAAAGATTTTTTAGAATGGATTAAAAAGTAATGAAAATAATTTCAAATAATATTATTAATTCTGAATTGAATAAAGATTTTGGAAATAATTCTTCAAAATATTTACAAAATAATATTTGTACAAGATCTTTTCATTTATCTTGATCAGATTTGCCAAATAATACAAAATCATTAGCACTTGTATTTGAAGATTTTGATGCAATTCCTGTTTGCGGATTTTCATGAATTCATTGAGTTGTTGCAAATATCGATCCCAATTGAAACCAATTAATTGAAAATGCTAGTATTGAGTGAAAAAATAAAATGATTCAAGGGAAAAATTCATGAAGTTCTCCTTTAATTAATAAATCTAGCGATGTTTGAGGGTTTGGTGGTTGTGCACCTCCAAATGCTGATCATGAATATACAATTACTTTATACGCATTAAATATTGATAAAATTGATCTAGAAAATGGATTTTATCTAAATGATATGTATAAAAAAATTAAAAATCATATTATTGATAAAACAACTTTAAACTTTATTTATAAAAAACTTGAAAAATAACACCCTTTTATTGGATGTTATTTTTTTTAATATAGTAGAGAGTTTGAGATAAATTGCCCAGAAAAGAGGCAAAAATGGGAAATTGACATAGACCATATCAAACAGCAATTA
>CASFKH010000041.1 GCA_949295235.1 uncultured Ureaplasma sp.
AAATAAAATATTATTATATGTTACAAGACAATCTTGATAATTAATATTATATGGATTAGAATTTATTAATCTCAAATTATCACTTTTTAAAATATATAAATCATTAAATTCTTTCTTACGATCAAAATAAGATAAGTTTTGACTCACTGTTCCATATGGAGTAATTTTTAGTAAATTTTTAATTGCCTCATTTGCAGGATTATATTTATCACTTGGTTTTAAAACAACCTTAGAACTAAAAATCAATTGACTTGTACTTTCATTTCAACTTACATTATTAAATCCATTACCAACCTTATCAATAATATCTTTTTTAATTGGAATTAAATCTTTAATATTATCTAGATTTAGTTTAAAATAAACATTGTTTTTATTATTGATTAAATCTGAATAATCTATATACAAACTGACATTATTTGAGTTAATTCCCATATTTTTAAAATCATCACTATTATCAATATAATCAAGCATATTTTTTTTAATAGTTTCACATTGATTTTTAATATTTGCTTGATTAATTGCATTGGACCATAAATTATTTAAATCTGAATCTGTATAAACTGAAATTTTAGCTGGAATTGGGCGATCTTTATTCTCAACAAGATCATAATAAATTTGTTGAGTGGAGTAGGGAAGGGTGAATTGATAAGTGTCATACCCATTTATTTTAAATTTCAATGAAACAGAGGATCAAGATCCTCCAGAACCGCCATCTCGTAAATAATATGTACCTACAATATCAAGTGTAATGCAACCTGTGGAGTTATTTAATGAATATTTTGGATAATAATTAAATATTCCTGAATCATGATTAGATATACCATTATCATGTACGCAATATTCTACATAGTAATAACTAGAGTTTAAGTTATCTCTTATTAATTCAGAAATTGTTAATTCTGAATTATCTAAAATATTTTTAATAATAGGCAAGTTGTCTTTTTTTTCAGAAAAATGTATAAAACATTCTGTATTATTATTTGACTTATTTGGCACCTTTCCATTATTTGTACTAAACTTTTCAAAATTATCATTAAAAAAATTATTGTTTTTATAAATAAAATCATGATTACTATGTGAATCATTAGTATGACCATCAGAATTTCCATATAAATTTAAATTCTTAAATGATAATGATGATTCATATATAGATATATTTTCAAAATAATTACTAAAATCGAAATTTGATAATAATGGATTTAAATAATATTCTGTTAAGTCAAATATATTTCCTAAATTTAAAATAAAATTTCCTTCCACACTTGTAACACTTGTTAATTTTTCATTTGCAACCTTATCAAACTCATATTCTACTTCTTTATTTGTATTAGACATTACAATATAATTAGGTTTATTTAAACTTTTTTTATTTAAATCCTTTTTGCTCCTAACTACCACCCCCACACTAATTGGTGCAATTCCAATTGGAACACATGATGACAAAAGTAAAACCTTTAATAAACCTATCATATTAATCCTCCCTTCTTGATCTTTCTAATCTACGTTTATTATGAAAATAAACATATAATGATCAAACTGTAATAATTACTCCAATTAATAGAATTCCTCCACCAACTGATAAACCAATTATCAAACCTTTATCCACTTTATGTCCAAAAACAACTAATTGGTCATCAGCCACTAAATCATCAACATTAATTTCATATTGGTTATAAAATTGGTAATAATTAGGATCAGAATTTTCCCGAACATTGTTTCTAAAAAAATAATATCCATCATTCATACAAACTGTAAATCTTAAAATAGTTTTTCCTTCCAAATTTATATATCAATCAGCTTTTAAATATTCAGGTTGAATTTGCTTAAAAATTGGATTGTCTTTTTTTAAATTATCTAAAAATATTTGGTCATAATCATCATGATTTTCATTAAATTGATCACAAAAATCATCAATATTTTTAGAATTTAATTTATAGTTTTTGATTAATTCAGTATTTAAATATAGATCTGTTTTTTGCAAAATTTGATTAGGTAAATCATTTCTTAAGCAAATATTACCTAGATAAAATG
>CASFKH010000042.1 GCA_949295235.1 uncultured Ureaplasma sp.
CTACTAAAGGAAAAATTTTATATAATGGTTTAGATATTAAAGACATGCCTATTATAAAACGTCCAACTTCTACTGTGTTTCAAGATTACGCTTTATTTCCAAATATGACTGTTACCCAAAACATTCAATATGGATTAAAATTGATTAGAACTAACTCTAACAATATTCCTAAAAATATGTTTATTAAAGCTAATAAAATTTACAATGATGCCCAAAAAGTTGCAAATAAAAAAATAATTGAAATTAAAAAGAAAAAAAATAATTTAAAGAAAGACATAATCAAATTAGAAAACAAATATAAAAGAAACCAATTTATATACAATATTAAAGACATGCGTCGTCCTGAGTTTTTAGCTGCACTAGAGTTTTTATATGACGAATTAGAAAAAAGTAATCAAAAAGTTTCTAAATTAAGTCTTAAACAACATATTTTAATGAATTTAAATATTTTCTTTAATTTTTTAAGAATTCCATTTAATTTGAAGGTGTCAACTAAAAATATGAATCAAATTGAAAAAGAAATTTTTGAATTAAAGAAATTCTATTATTACAAAAAAAATATTGATGACAAGTATGATAAAATTCAAGAAAAGTATAATGATCTAGATTATGATGTATCTTATTGACAAAATTATCCTCAAACTCAAAAAGAATCTTTTGAAAAAAGAAATATAACAAGAAAATTAACAAAAGAAGAAGTTAATAAAAAAACTAAATATGTAATTAAATTAGTTGGTCTTGAAGGTAAGGAAGATAAATATCCAAGTGATTTGTCAGGAGGGATGCAACAAAGAGTTGCATTAGCTAGATCAATTGTTATTGAACCTGAAATTCTATTGTTAGATGAACCTTTAGGAGCATTAGATGCAAAAGTTCGTAAACAATTACAAAACGAAATTAAAAGATTGCATCGTGAATTAGGATTAACATTTATTTTAGTTACTCATGATCAAGAAGAGGCTTTAATGTTATCTGATAAAATTGTTGTAATGTCTGAGGGTAAAATTGAACAAATTGGAACCCCAAATCAAATTTATGATACCCCTACAAATTTATGAGTTGCAAAATTTATTGGCCGAACAAATATTCTAAAGGGAACAATGAAGGAAAATAATATTGTAGAATTTTATGATATTATCACAAAAGTTAATTTATATGAAGGAATTCAAAAAGGTGACAATGTCAATATCATTATAAGACCAGAAGATATTGATATAGTAAAAAACAAAAAAGGAATATTAAATAATGTTGAAATATTAGATGTAATATATAAAGGTTTACTTTATGATATTAAATGTAAATATAAAGAAAACATTTTAAATGTTGAAAGTATTGATAATATTCCCGTTGGTTCAATTGTTGGACTTAAATTCGATTTATCAGATATTCATTTAATAAAGGAAAATGATAATGAATAATATTGAAAAAAATTTTAAATCCACTAAATCTAAAAAAGAATTATATAAAATTCAAAATTCAAAGAAATTTACCAATAAGTTTACATTCACAAATGGATTATTAATAACTTTTCCTTATTTTGCAATAACAATATTGTTAGTTATTGTGCCTTTAATTTTTATTATTATAAATGCTTTTATTCCATCAACGGGAAATATTGACGATAATTTTGGAATCATGACTGGAACAGTTTGATCAAAAATAGGCAAATCGATATATGTTTCAATAATATCTACAATATTTGTATTATTAATTTCGTTTCCATTTGCTTATATGTTGTCATTATCAAAAAGTAAACTTTGAAAAACAATTATAATGATTGTAATTACTGCTCCTATTTGGGTTAATTTACTTGTAAAATTAATTGGAATAAAAACTATATTTGATTTAATTAATAATAAAATGAATAGTACTTATGGAGATATATACACAATTTTAGGGTTAACCTACATATATATTCCGTTCATGATTATTCCTTTATATAATAGTTTAGATACGATTCCAAAAAATTTAATAAATGCATCAAAAGATCTTGGAAGAAATAATATTCATACATTTTTCTTTGTTGTAATTCCATGATGTAAAAACGCATTAATATCAGGAGTTGTTCTAGTATTATTACCTTGTTTCACCTCAGTTGCAGTTCCAAGTTTTTTAAACAATAATAATGATAGTGGATTAATTGGGGATGTTATTATAAATCAGGGTGAAAATGGGTTAAGTTCACCAATCGCATTATCAAGAAGTTCAGTACTTGTATTAGTAGTAAGTACATTTACACTAATAATTTATGGATCAATAATTTTAATCCCAAAAATTTATACATTATTAAAACATAAAATTAATAAAAAAAGGAGTTAAAAATGCATAGATTTTGGAATTGAACAAGAAGAAGTTATATCTTCATAATCTTAACAATTATATATATTCCTTTAATTATAGTTATATTGTTAAGTTTTACAGATCCTTCCAATAAAGGAAATATCAATTTAAATTTTTCTTTTAATAATGGAGAAAATTGAATTAATTTGTTTCAAAATGATGAATTTATAAATGCCTTATTAAACACAGTAATTATAGTTGTATTCACTGTGCCAATATCAACTATTATTGCCACAATCACATGTTTTGGTATATGAAATGCAAAAACATTTTATAAAAACATGACTTTAGGAAGTTCAAAATTAAATATGATAATCCCAGATATTATTACTGGAATCAGTTTAGCATTATTATTTTCATCTACAATAATACCATTAGGGGTAAATTTAGGTTTTGCCACAATTATATTAGCTCATATTTCATTTACTACTCCTTATGCAATTTTAATAATTTATCCAAGAATGATTAAAATGAAAAAGAATTTAATTTTAGCATCAATGGATTTAGGGCATTCAAAAATATATACCTTTTTTAAAATAATAATTCCATTTTTAATGCCATCAATAATTTCAGCAGCTGCAATTGTTTTCAGTATTAGTTTTGATGATTTTATTATTACAAAATTAGTTGGGGGAAAAGTAAATACAATTTCAACTGAAATGTATACAATGGCAAAAGGAATAAAAGCGTGAGCAGTCACATTTGGAGCTTTTATTGTAATATTTATATTTATATTATCTACTTTAATAGGAATAAATAAATTTATAAAACAGAAAAAACAAATATCAATTAATAAGCAAAAATTTAAAAAGCATATAAATAATAAATATAGTTTATAAATTTTCTGTATGCACTTATTTTTAAAATCTAATATATAATAAAAAATATGTATAAAACAAATTCAAATATAAAAGCAAAAATTAAATTTCAAGTTTTCTATGGAACTTTTTTTAATCAAGTAAGATATTATATTTATCGATTAACTGATATTAGTTCTAATAAAAAAGGAATTAATTTTTGTTTTATTTTTTCAATTTTGTATAATCTATTTTTTTCTTTAATTCCTCTTATTATAATATTCCCAATCATCATCAATTATATATTTGTTCCAAATCAAGATGATATTAATCAATATATCCAATTTAATAATATGATGTCAAAATTTATGTATATTGAATACATTGGTTGTCATCTTTTATTAATAAATTTTTTTATAGGTTTATTTGTAGCTGATTATAAATTTCCAATTGTTTATAGAAGGTGAAATGCAGTATTAAAATATTGTTGTAGTTTTGTTAATTTTTATAAATTTGCCAGTTGTATTAGCTTAATAATTATCTTTCATGAATATGGTAAATTTGATTCAACAAATTGATATATTAACTTTAATGTATTAGGATCAAATTTTGTTGCTAATAATGATTATAATATCAATCAATATTATTCATGGAATCCTGGCCAACTTGTATTTGTATCATTATTTATTTTCAATATTATCAGTATAATTCCAAATTTTATATTTGCATTTAAAAATAAAAAATATTTTCAAGCCAAATATAGTATATTGCATGAATTAAAAAAGAATTGAAAAACCCCTGTATTTGCCACAATATTTTTAATTTTAATTATATTTATTTTTTCATTTATTATTTTAAAAACAGAAACTTCATATTATTCAGATTGAATTTCTCAACACCCAAATGAACAAATTCAAAATGCACCAAACTATTCATATAGTCCTAAAAACTTTTGAGATTCAATATGATATTGTTTAATTACAATCACAACTGTTGGTTATGGGCAAATAATTCCACAAGCTCCTGCAAGTAGAATTGTTGCAGTATTTCTAATTATTATTGGAGTAAGTTATTATTCATTTTATTCAGTCTTCTTTGTAAGTATTTATACAAAAATAATATCAGCTAAAAAAGATAATAATGATATTAATGTAAAAAATCTAAAAAATGAAATAATAAATGAATTATTAAAATATAAAGTAATTGATGAAAAAGTTTATCAAGAAAATTTAGAAAAAAATCAAAATAAAATTAAACATAATATCAATAACAATTTTTTAAAATTATTAAATAATAATATTAATAAGGTTAATAATATTAATAATAAATTTGAATATCAAGTTATTGATAATAATTTAGGTAATTGTAAATCACACATATTAATGATAAATGTTGATAATGATCAAATTGAAAAATTAAAGCCAACAAATAAATACTTCACAATTAGCTATAATCCATTTTTTATAATTGCAAAAATTGATAAGATAATTGTTTATGATAATAATTCAAAATCTGCTATTCTTGAATTTACAATTGATAATCCTATTTTAAAAAAGAATGATAGAAAATTATTTATAAAATATCATATTAATAATTTTGGATATTATTCAGATCAATTCCAATTAAATTTAATAGATTTTAATATTAATGATTATAAATATTTAATAAACGAAAATTTTTAAATAATATGAATAAAAAACCATATCCTTATTGATATGGCTTTTTTTTATTTATTTTTATTATTTTAAAAGTTTTTCAACAGTTTCTTCAACTATTTCAAAATTAACTGGTTCACCAACTTCTTTGTTATATCAAGCTAAGGCAATTTTATTATTTTTATCTAAAACAAATACAGAACGATAAAGTGTCATATATGGATCCATTAATATTCCATAACTTTTACCAAATTCACGAGTTCTATAATCGCTTAGAGCAATAATATTTAGTTGGTTAGCACTACATCATCTACTAAATGCAAAAGGTAAATCTACACTTACATTTAAAACAATAACTTCAGAATTGTTTTCATATTTTTTAGCAAATGTTCTAGTTTGTGCATCACATACACCAGTATCAATTGATGGAATACATGAAATTACTTTAATTTTGCCATTATAATCTTTTAAAGTTCTTATGTTTCCATCTATATCAACTAATTGAAAATCAGGAGCATTTTGTCCAGATTCTAATTTGTTTCCAATTAATTTAAAATTCACAGCATTAAAATTAGCCATATTCTTTCTCCTTTTTTTTAAGTAATTAAATTTTATAAAAAAAATTCTAACATAAAGTTAGAATTTATGAACTGCTAGAAGACATATAATGGAGCTTCCGGCCTGCTTTCAAATATATTATAACATATTTTTATTTATAAATATTAAGATTTAAATTTATTTAATAAATCATTATCTTCAAATGAATTTTTATCTTCACTTTTCTCTTTATTATTGTTTTTTATAGTTTCTTTTTTATTTATATCAGAGTTTTGATTATTGTTTAAATTTGAAAAATTAGATAATTTAGATAACATTTGTTCAATTGAAGAAGCATCTAATGAAGAAAATAAATTTTTAAAATTATCTCCCATTGAACCCATTTGTTGTTTTACATCAGCATAAGATCTTAACAAATCAGATAAAAATTGTTCAAAACTTATATCATTAGATCCAGGAGTTACTTTTTTAGCTTCAATATAGCCTTCTTTTAATTCTTCAAAAGATTTATCATCTAATTCAACAATAAATTTACGACCCATAATTATTCTCCTTACATATTAAATATTTTAAATTATTTTTTTAAAAGATTCTTGAATTTTATAATTTTTCTCAACTTTTTTTAAATAAGCATTATAAATTTGATCTCAGTTGTATCCTAATGCAAAACCAAGTTCAAAAAATTCTTTTAAAAAAGTATAATAAGTTGATAAATCGTAAATATTTAATTTTGTAAATAAAAATGACAATTTCAAAAATCTTCTTGTCAATTTTAAATTGTCTTCAGAGCAAATATTCTCATCTAATTCAATTTCTTTAATTGGTTCATTAATGATATCAGTTAACAAAAAACATAAAACATCAGCAAATTCTTCTAATACTGCATCATCACTTCCTCTAGTTTTTTTAGATCAATAATTAAAACATCTTGTTTCATTACACAATTCCATTAATTCAATTAGAATACATAAATGTGATTTAATATTTGTATCTTCAGAAGTTAAATTTTGAGTTGTTTTAATTTTATTGTTTAGTCCAACTTGAATTTCAAAAATTTTTTCTAAATTATATTTCATAAAATGTTTCCAACTTTTTAATCAATTATATAATTAAATTATATCAATTAGGAGATATAAAAATATGAATAAACATATATATACATTAAAAGCGATTAATAAAAATCATAACTATTCTGAATTTGATAATACAAAAAAACTTTATCAAATTTTCAATATTAGCTTATATGATTACTTTATCATTATTGAAGATGATTTTGAAGGAGATGAATTATTTAGAAATTTAACTAAATTTTTATCAACTCAAAAACATTCCTTTGAAATTGATTTAGAATCATTTATAAAAAATATTGATGCTCAAAAAATTGAAAATTTATTGTATCCATTAATTAATGCAATAGAATATTCCAATAATTTATATGCATGAACATTAAATAAAAATAATTTAGAAATCAAATTAAAACATAAATTAATTAATGAAAATGCAAAATTAAAAGATTTAATAAATGAAATTAGTATTGTTGCCCAATCTAGAACTTTTGCAAGACAACTTCAAGATATGCCATCAAATTTGATGACTCCAAGTGAATTTGTAAAGATTATGAAAGACAAATTTCATAAAGAAAATGTTAAAATTTCAATTTTTAATAAAAAAAACTTACAAAAAATGAATATGAATTTAATTTTATCTGTAGGTCAAGCTTCAACTAATGAATGCGATGAACCAAAGTTAATGATTATTGAATATAATGGTAATTCCAAATCAAAAAATAAAATTGGATACGTTGGAAAAGGAGTATGTTTTGACTCAGGTGGTTTAAATATAAAAACCGGTAATTATATGCGTTGAATGAAATATGATATGTCAGGTGCAGCGATTGTTGGATCAACTTTATTTTCAATTGTAAAAAATAAACTACCAATAAATGCAGTAGCAATTATGCCATTAGTTACAAATCTAGTTGGATCAAAAGGATTAAGACCTGATGATGTTGTGAAATCATATTCAGGAAAAACAGTTGAAATTGATAACACAGATGCAGAAGGAAGATTAATTTTAGCAGATGCAATTTCATATGCATGTAAAGATTTAAAAGTTAATGAAATTTATAATATTGCGACTTTAACAGGAGCAATGATTTATGCACTTGGTGAAACTTATACAGGAGTTTGATCAACAAATGAAAATATATGAAATAATATTAACCAACAATCAAAAGTTGTCGGAGAACTTGTATGAAGATTACCATTTCACCATGATTTTAAAGACTTATTAAAATCAAAATATGCAGATATTGCAAACTCAGTTAGTGATCCAAGGGGTGGGTCAAGTAGAGCGGCAATGTTTTTAAAAGAATTTGTTTGTGAAAATACCGAATTCTCTCATTTTGATATTGCTGGAACTGGAGATGCTGGACATTGTGGAACTGGAATAATGGTTAATACATTTTATAAAATTGCAAAATCTAAATAATATTGAAGGTGATAACCATGTCTGGAATTAAAAGTATTAAAGATAAATTAATTTCATTATCATTATTAAAAAATGATCCAACTATCAATACAAAATTAAGTGAAAACTGCATTGATTTAAAGCAATGATGTTTTGATAATCAAATAATTAATTTTTTAACTAATGAATCATGTAATCAATTATTAATTGATCTAAAATATAACCCAAATGAAATTGCAAAAAAAATTGAAGAATCTAATAATCCAAAAGAATTTATGGATATTTGTCAATCTGCAAATATTTATTTATCTAAGAAAGACATTAATTTATTAAATTCTGATTTTAAAAAAAATAAAAATATAATATTTAGCATTATTCATGATGATTTAATATTAGGTAATAAAAAATTCATAAAAATCAAAAGAGAAGCAGATCGTCGTTTTAACGATGAATCAGTTTGATATTTATATGTTGGAGCATTTTTTTTAACAGGAAAAACAATTGATGGTGACATTGTTAGAGCTCCATTAATATTGTATAAAGTATCAATCTCTAACATTGATGGTGAACTTCATATCATTAAAAAAGATAAAGAAATAAGTATAAATCAAAAATTAAAATTATTCTTAAAACAAAATTATGATATTGATATGCAAATTAATGACCACATTTCAATTTCTGAAGCAAATAAAATTTTAGATTTTCTTAAACCAATAACAAATGTTGGTGATTTTAGTTTTTTGAAAATAAATAAAATTGATGAATTTGCTGAAAATAGTATCCAAGATGATAAATTCATAATTGAAACATCTGTAACTTATGGATTATCTGATCCTTGTGGTGGAATTGTATTATCTGATTATGAAAAAATAGTAAAATCTGGGGTTGACCCCTTTGAAGAAATCAGTGTAATTTCTCATGCAAGTCAATATGAAGATGCAATTATAAACAATGATGATTTAATTATGTTTGATAGACCATTAAATATCTATCAAAAATATGCTGTTAAGTCTTCATTAAATGAAAGTTCTCTAATAATGGGTCCACCAGGAACGGGAAAATCTGAAGTTATTTCTACAATTATTGCAAATATTGTTTCAAATAATAAATCAGTATTAATGGTATCTGAGAAAAAAGCAGCATTAGATGTATTAGAAAAAAGATTGCAAGCAATTGGTAATATTTGCTTATTTGCATATAATACCCATGATGAAAAATATTTTTATAATAAGATAAAAAACCTTCACAACTTATTAAATGATGATATTAATTTTGAAAAGATTCCTAATTCTTATATGTCGTACAAAAAAGTTAAAGATGCATATGATGAACTTAATCAAATTAATAATCTTAAAATAAATGATAAACATA